>NZ_JBHYUU010000100.1:11496-30646 GCF_042749955.1 Kitasatospora sp. NPDC059462
ACCAACCCTGGCGGGGGGGGGGGCCGCGCCCCCCCGGCTGGGGTCCCGCCCCCCCCCCGGCCCCCCCCCCCCCCCCCCCCCCCGGGCCGGTGTCGTTCGGGGCGCTGTCGGTGGCGGGGGGTAGCCTTCCCCTGCAGGTCTCGCGCCGCAGGCCGAAGGGCGCGCCGGTGCCGGAAGCGATGAGCGCCGGCGCCGGGTCGGAGCGCCCGGAGACGAGTGGCGAGCAACAGAGGGGGAGCCTTGGTACGGGTGCTGGGTGTCGACCCCGGGCTGACCAGGTGCGGGGTCGGCGTGGTCGAGGGCGCGCCGGGCCGGCCGCTGCGGATGGCCGGGGTCGGTGTGGTCCGCACCCCCGCCGAGGCGGAGATCGGGCAGCGGCTGCTGCTGGTCGAGCAGGGTCTGGAGGCCTGGCTGGACGAGCACCGGCCCGACCTGGTGGCCGTCGAGCGGGTCTTCGCCCAGCACAACGTCCGCACCGTGATGGGGACGGCGCAGGCCAGCGCGGTGGCGATGCTCTGCGCGACCCGGCGCGGCATACCGGTCACCCTGCACACCCCGAGCGAGGTCAAGGCCGCCGTCACCGGCTCCGGCCGGGCCGACAAGGCCCAGGTCACCGCCATGGTGCAGCGGCTGCTGCGGCTGGACGCCCCGCCGAAGCCGGCCGACGCCGCCGACGCGCTGGCGCTGGCCATCTGCCACATCTGGCGCGGCGGCGCCGCCAACCGCCTGGAGGCCGCGATCCGGGCGGCCCGCACCACCACCTCCCCGCAGGGCCCGAAAGGAACCGTCCGATGATCGCCTTCGTGCAAGGACCCGTGGCCGCGCTGTCCGGCGGCATCGCGGTGGTCGAGGTCGGCGGGGTCGGCATGGCCGTGCAGTGCACGCCGAACACGCTGGCCGGCCTGCGGCTGGGGGAGCCGGCCCGGCTGGCGACCTCGCTGGTGGTCCGGGAGGACTCGCTGACCCTGTTCGGCTTCGCGGACGACGACGAGCGGGCGGTCTTCGAGATCCTCCAGGCGGCGCCCGGCGTCGGCCCGAAGCTGGCGCAGGCGATCCTCGGCGTGCACAGCCCCGACGCGCTGCGCGTCGCGATCGCCAACGGCGACGAGAAGGCGCTGGTCGCGGTGCCCGGCATCGGGAAGGCCAAGGCCGCCAAGCTGCTGCTGGAGTACAAGGACAAGCTCGGCGCCCCGCACGGCGGGGTCCCCGCGCAGAAGCCGGTCGCCACCGGTCCGGCGCCGTGGAGCGAGCAGCTGCACTCCGCGCTGGTCGGCCTCGGCTACGCGCCCCGCGAGGCGGACGACGCGGTCACGGCGGTCACGCCGGAGGCCGAGGCGCAGCCGGTGCCGGACGTGGGAGCGCTGCTGCGCCTGGCGCTGCGCGGGCTCAACCGTTCTCGCTGAAGCCATCTGACGACCTGTCCTCTTGTCGACACCGATCTGGGAGCCGCCCGCGATGAGCCCCTACGACTCCGAGCCCGCCGACCGGCTGGTGACCGCCGCCGCCGACGGCGAGGACCAGGCCGTCGAGGCGGCGCTGCGCCCGCGGCTGCTGGACGAGTTCATCGGCCAGGAGCGGGTGCGCGAGCAGTTGTCGCTGGTGCTCCAGGCGGCCCGCCAGCGCGGGGCGGCCCCGGACCACGTGCTGCTCAGCGGCCCGCCCGGGCTCGGCAAGACCACGCTCTCGATGATCATCGCGGCCGAGCTGGGCGCCCCGATCCGGATCACCTCCGGCCCGGCGATCCAGCACGCGGGCGACCTCGCGGCGATACTCTCCTCGCTCAGCGAGGGCGAGGTGCTGTTCCTCGACGAGATCCACCGGATGTCGCGGCCCGCCGAGGAGATGCTCTACATGGCGATGGAGGACTTCCGGGTCGACGTGATCGTCGGCAAGGGGCCTGGGGCGACCGCCATCCCGCTGGAGCTGCCGCCGTTCACCCTGGTGGGTGCGACCACCCGGGCGGGTCTGCTGCCTCCGCCGCTGCGCGACCGGTTCGGCTTCACCGGGCACATGGAGTTCTACGCGCCGGCCGAGCTGCAGCGGGTGGTGCACCGTTCGGCCGCGCTGCTGGACGTGGAGATCGACCCGGCCGGCGCCGCCGAGATCGCCGGCCGCTCCCGGGGCACGCCGCGGATCGCCAACCGGCTGCTGCGCCGGGTGCGCGACTACGCGCAGGTGCGCCACGACGGCGTGGTCACCCCGGAGATCGCCGGCCAGGCGCTGGACGTCTACGAGGTGGACGCCCGTGGTCTGGACCGGTTGGACCGGGCGGTGCTGGACGCGCTGCTGCGGCTGTTCGGCGGCGGCCCGGTCGGGCTGTCGACGCTGGCCGTCGCGGTGGGCGAGGAGGCCGAGACGGTCGAGGAGGTCGCCGAGCCGTTCCTGGTGCGGGAGGGTCTGCTGGCCCGCACCCCGCGCGGGCGGATCGCCACCGCCGCGGCCTGGCAGCACCTGGGTCTGACCCCGCCGGCGCAGCCCGGGCGCGGCGGTGCGGTGCCGGCCCAGCCGGAGCTCTTCGCCCCGGACGGGGGTCGCGCCGGGGACCAGGGGTGAACGACGCGCCGTCGCGCTGAGCCGAACGGGTGAGGGCGGAGCGTGTGCGGATCATGCGCGCCCGCCGTCGGGGCGCCTGCGGAAGCCGGGGAAGAAGTCCGGGGAAACTGTGCAGGCGGAGGGTCGCCACTTTCGGCGGCAGGATGCGATGCTTGGCGTTGTCCGATCAGTTCGGGGTCGCCTAGACTCCGCCGGACCGCCCCTCTCACCCGACGGGACGACCAATACCACACAGGCCGCCGGCCGGCGGCCCGTAAAGGACCCTGGCTGCAGTGAACCTCATCATCCTCCTCCTCCCGATCCTCGCCATCGTGCTCATGTTCCGGGCGCAGAAGAAGCGCCAGGCGCAGATGACCCAGATGCAGACGGCTCTTGAGCCGGGGGCGGGCGTGCGGACCATCGGCGGCCTGTACGCGCAGGTGAAGGCGGTCAACGAGGAGACCGTCGAGCTGGAGATCGCGCCGGGCGTGGTCACCCACTTCACCAAGAGCGCGATCGCGGCGGTCCTGGATCCCGCCGAGTACGACGCGATCATCAACGGCCGTCCGGGCGAGGACGAGGGGGTCGGCGCCTCGGACGAGGACGCCGAGGTCGAGGCCGCGCCGGCCGACGCGAAGCCGCTGTCGTTCAGCAAGGACGACGACGCCGACAAGGGCGGCGCGAAGGCCGAGGCCGAGGGCGGGGCTCCCGCGAGCAAGTAGTACGGTCGGGCACCCGCCCGGCCGCGCGGCGTTGTGCCGCGAGCCCACAGGACTCAGGGCCGCAGTTCCGCCACTCCCCGCCCGGCCGCGTGCCGGGCGGGGGTCGGTGGGGGGAAGTGGCATGGACAGGGAGAAACGAGCAAGGTGGCAACACCCAAGTCGCGCCCGCGCGACGGTTACCCAGGGCGGGCGCTGGCCCTCATCCTGGTCGTCACCGTCGGACTGGTCGCCCTCATGTTCGGGACGGGCAACACCAAGCCCCGCCTCGGGATCGACCTCGCCGGCGGCACCAGCATCACGCTGAGCGCGAAGTCGACCGACCCCAAGGCGATCAACAAGTCCAACATGGACATCGCCACCGGGATCATCGAGCAGCGGGTCAACGGGATGGGCGTCTCCGAAGCGGAGGTCCAGACCCAGGGCGACCGCAACATCATCGTGAACATCCCCAAGGGCGGTGACAAGCAGAGCGCGGCCGACCAGGTCGGGACCACCGCGAAGCTGTACTTCCGCCCGGTCCTCGCCCTCGCCCCCAGCGGCATCCAGGCCCCGGCCCCGACGGAGACCCCGTCGGCGGGCGCGAGCGGCACCCCGGCCGCCGCCACCCCGAGCGCGAGCGGCACCCCGGCGGCCGCCGGCACGCCGAGCGCCGCCGCCGCGACCGGCACCCCGAGCGCGAGCGCCACCAAGCAGGGCCGTCCGGCCGGTGAGGCCCTCGCGGCCGACAACCCGACCACGCCCGCCGCCACCGGCGCCGCCGCGACTCCCCCCGCCGCCACCGGCGCCCCGACCCCCGCCGCCACCGACCCGGCGGCCACGCCGGACCTGTCCTCGGCGATGACCTCGGGCACCGTTCCGCCGGAGCTGGCCGCCCAGTTCGGCGCGCTGGACTGCACCAAGCCGGACCAGCGGAACAAGAACTACCAGAGCGGCGAGGGCGCGCCGACCGTCGCCTGCACCCAGAAGGACGAGAACGGGCTCTACTACAAGCTCGCCCTCGGCCCGGTCGCGGTCTTCGGCTCGGACGTCTCCAAGGCGCAGGCCACCATCGACACCCAGCAGGGCGGCGGCTGGCAGGTCCAGCTGCAGTTCAACGGCAAGGGCACCGACGCCTTCACCGCCGTCACCGGCCAGCTGGCCAGCCAGCCCGAGCCGGGCAACCAGTTCGCCATCGTGCTGGACGGCCAGGTCGTCTCCCACCCGTACGTGCGCAGCGCCATCCCCGGCGGCTCGGCCGTGATCTCCGGCAGCTTCACCCAGACCGAGGCGCAGAACCTCGCCAACGTGCTGAGCTTCGGCGCCCTGCCGCTGGAGTTCCAGACCAGCGACGTCACCACCGTCTCCCCGCAGCTCGGCGGCGACCAGCTGAAGGCCGGTCTGATCGCCGGTCTGATCGGCATGATCCTGGTGGTCGCCTACTCGCTGGTCTACTACCGGGGCCTGGGCCTGATCTCGATCGCCGGTCTGCTCGTCTCGGCGGCGCTGACCTACTCGATCATGAGCCTGCTCGGCGCCGGGATCGGCTTCGCACTGAACCTGCCGGCGGTCTGCGGTGCCATCGTCGCGATCGGCATCACCGCCGACTCCTTCATCGTCTACTTCGAGCGCATCCGCGACGAGGTCCGCGAGGGCGCCCCGCTGCGCCCGGCGGTCCAGCGGGCCTGGCCGCGCGCCCGGCGCACCATCCTGGTGTCGGACTTCGTGTCCTTCCTCTGTGCCGCCGTGCTCTACCTGGTCTCGGTCGGCAAGGTCCAGGGCTTCGCGTTCACGCTGGGCCTGACCACGGCGCTCGACGTCGTCGTCATCTTCCTGTTCACCAAGCCGCTGATCACGCTGCTGGCCCGCCGGAAGTTCTTCTACGAAGGCCACCCGTGGTCCGGTCTGGACCCGAAGCGGCTGGGCGCCCGCCCGCCGCTGCGCAGCACCCGCCGTCGCACCCCGTCGTCCTCCGCCGCCGTGAAGGGGGCCTGACACCGTGTCGCGCTTCTCCAATCTGGGCCACAAGCTCTACCAGGGCGAGGTCAGCTTCGACTTCGTCGGCCGCCGCAAGCTCTGGTACAGCATCTCCGCGGTGATCGTCCTGATCGCCGGGATCGGCCTGGCGATGGGCCTGCACCTGGGTATCGAGTTCAAGGGCGGCTCGGTCTACACCGTGGCCAAGCCGGGGCTCTCGGTGTCGCAGGCGCAGGACGCGGTCGACAAGATCGTCTCCTCGCACCCGCTGGTGCAGTCGACCGACAACGGCAAGATCCGGATCCAGATCTCCTCGGAGGACAAGACCACCTCCTCGGAGTTCACCGGCAAGCTGTCGCAGGAGATCGGCGTCCCGGTCGCGGAGATCGACACCCAGGTGATCGGTCCCAGCTGGGGTGAGCAGATCTCCAACAAGGCGCTCACCGGCCTGATCATCTTCATGATCCTGGTGACGATCTACCTGGCGATCGCCTTCGAGTGGCGGATGGCGGTGGCCGCCCTGGTCGCCCTCATCCACGACCTCCTGATCACCATCGGCGTCTACGCCCTGGTGGGCTTCGAGGTCACCCCCGGTACGGTGATCGGCTTCCTGACGATCCTCGGTTACTCCCTCTACGACACGGTCGTCGTCTTCGACACCGTGAAGGAGAACACCAAGGACCTCACCAAGCAGAACAAGCTCACCTACAGCGATGCGGCCAACGCGGGCCTCAACCAGACCCTGGTCCGCTCGCTCAACACCACCGTGGTCGCCCTGCTCCCGGTGGCGGCGCTGCTGTTCATCGGTGGCGGTCTGCTCGGGGCCGGCACCCTGAACGACATCTCGCTGGCGCTGTTCATCGGTCTCGCCGCCGGTGCCTACTCCTCGATCTGCGTCGCCACCCCGCTGCTCGCGCAGCTGAAGGAGGAGGCGCCGGAGATGAAGGCCCTGGCCAAGCGGGTGGCCCAGCGCCGTGCCGCCGACGCCAAGGCCGCCGCGGCCAAGGAGGCCGGGGAGGCCGCCGGGGCCGGGGACGCCGAGGAGATCGCCGACGAGGACCTTCCGGCGGGTATGGTCGGTCAGCGCGGCCGGGCGGCCGGCACCACGCGTGCCAAGGGCCGTCCGTCCACCAAGCGCTGATCCCCGCCGACCCTAAGGACCCTTCGTGACCACCGCCGACACCGCACTGGCCGAGCTGCTCACCAGCCGGATCCGGGACGTCCAGGACTACCCGAAGCCGGGCGTGCTGTTCAAGGACATCGCGCCGCTGCTCGCCGACGCCGAGGCGTTCGCCGCGCTCACCCGGGCGCTGGCGCAGCGGGCCGCGGAGCTCGGGGCCACCAAGGTGGTCGGCCTGGAGGCGCGCGGCTTCGTGCTGGCCGCCCCGGCGGCCTTCGCGGCCGGGGTCGGTTTCGTGCCGATCCGCAAGCAGGGCAAGCTGCCCGGCGAGGTGTTCCGGCGCTCGTACGAGCTGGAGTACGGCTCGGCGACGCTGGAGGTGCAGTGCGACGCCTTCGCGCCCGGTGAGCGGGTGCTGGTGGTGGACGACGTGCTGGCCACCGGCGGGACCATCGGTGCCTCGCTGGACCTGGTCCGGGAGGCCGGCGCGGAGCTGGCCGGCGTGGTCGTGCTGATGGAGCTGGGCTTCCTCGACGGCCGCGAGCGGCTGACCCCGCACCTGGGCGACGCCCCGCTGGAGACGCTGGTCACGGTCTGAGCCCCGCGGGGCCCATCGGACGACGGGCGGCGGCCGGAATGTTCCGGCCGCCGCCCGCTGTTGTGTCGGGCGTGTGTCCGCAGCGTGTGCGGGCCCGGCCGACCGAACGTCCTGGCGCAAGGCTCGGTACCATGAAGATTCATCCCCTCCCGGTTGCGCGAGGCGCGGCCCGAGCCGCCCGGCGCCCGCGGGGGGCAGGCCGAGTGCCCTGAGGAGTGTCCTTGCCCGACGAGGTTGTGCCCACGGCGGCTGCGGCCGCCCCCGAGAACCGGCCCACGCCCTCGGGGGCCACCCCGGCACGTCCGGCGCCGACCCCGTCCCGCCCGTCCGCCCCCGGCGGCCGCAGCCCCTCGGGCGGCGGCGGCATGCGGGCCCGCCTGGCCCGCCTCGGCGGTCAGCGCTCCAGCGTCCTGAACCCCGTCCTGGAGCCGCTCTTCCGCTCCATCCGGGCCAACGACCCCAAGGCCGACCCGGCGCTGCTGCGCGACATCGAGAAGGCGTACGCGGTCGCCGAGAAGTGGCACCGCGGGCAGAAGCGCAAGAGCGGCGACCCGTACATCACCCACCCGCTGGCCGTCGCGACCATCCTGGCCGAGCTGGGCATGGACGCCCCGACGCTGATGGCCGGGCTGCTGCACGACACCGTCGAGGACACCGACTACGGCCTGGAGACCCTGCGCAAGGACTTCGGCGACTCGGTGGCCCTGCTGGTGGACGGCGTCACCAAGCTGGACCGGGTCAAGTTCGGCGAGGCCGCGCAGGCCGAGACGGTCCGCAAGATGGTCGTCGCGATGGCCAAGGACCCCCGGGTCCTGGTGATCAAGCTGGCCGACCGCCTGCACAACATGCGCACCATGCGCTACCTCAAGCGGGAGAAGCAGGAGAAGAAGGCCCGCGAGACGCTGGAGATCTACGCCCCGCTGGCGCACCGGCTGGGCATGAACACCATCAAGTGGGAGCTGGAGGACCTCGCCTTCGCGATCCTCTACCCCAAGATGTACGACGAGATCGTCCGGCTGGTCGCCGAGCGTGCCCCCAAGCGGGACGAGTACCTGGCGACCGTCATCGACCAGGTCCAGGGCGACCTGCGCGGCGCCCGGATCACCGCCTCCGTCACCGGGCGGCCGAAGCACTACTACTCGGTCTACCAGAAGATGATCGTCCGGGGCCGGGACTTCGCCGAGATCTACGATCTGGTGGGCATCCGGGTCCTGGTCGACACCGTCCGCGACTGCTACGCGGCGCTGGGCACCATCCACGCGCGGTGGAACCCGGTGCCGGGGCGGTTCAAGGACTACATCGCCATGCCCAAGTTCAACATGTACCAGTCGCTGCACACCACGGTGATCGGTCCCGGGGGCAAGCCGGTCGAGCTGCAGATCCGCACCTTCGACATGCACCGCCGCGCCGAGTACGGCATCGCCGCGCACTGGAAGTACAAGCAGCGCGCGGTGGCCGGCGCCTCCAAGGTGCGCACCGACACCCCGGCCCAGACCCGCAAGGACGACAAGGCCGGCGCCGTCAACGAGATGGCCTGGCTGCGCCAGCTGCTGGACTGGCAGAAGGAGACCGCCGACCCCAGCGAGTTCCTGGAGTCGCTCCGCTTCGACCTGGCCAGCAACGAGGTCTTCGTCTTCACGCCCAAGGGCGACGTCATAGCCCTGCCGGCCGGGGCCACCCCGGTCGACTTCGCCTTCGCGGTGCACACCGAGGTCGGCTACCGCACCATCGGGGCCCGGGTGAACGGGCGGCTGGTGCCGCTGGAGTCGACCCTGGAGAACGGCGACACCGTCGAGGTGTTCACCTCCAAGGCGGAGAACGCCGGGCCGTCCCGCGACTGGCTGGGCTTCGTCAAGTCCCCGCGCGCCCGCAACAAGATCCGCGCCTGGTTCTCCAAGGAGCGCCGCGAGGAGGCGATCGAGCAGGGCAAGGAGGCCATCGCCCGCGCGATGCGCAAGCAGGGCCTGCCGATCCAGCGGATCCTCACCGGCGACTCGCTGGTCACCCTCGCCCACGAGATGCGCTACCCCGACATCTCCTCGCTGTACGCGGCGATCGGCGAGGGCCACGTCACCGCGCAGAACATCGTCCAGAAGCTGGTGCAGGCCCTCGGCGGCGAGGAGGGTGCCACCGAGGACCTCGCCGAGACGGCCACCCCGACCCACGACAACCGGCGCGCGGTGCGCCGCCGGGCCAAGGGCGACCCGGGCGTGATCGTCAAGGGCGTCGAGGACGTCTGGGTGAAGCTGTCGCGCTGCTGCACCCCCGTGCCGGGCGACGCCATCGTCGGCTTCGTCACCCGCGGCAACGGGGTCTCGGTGCACCGCGCCGACTGCGTCAACGTCGAGGCGCTCAGCCAGCAGCCCGAGCGGATGATCGACGTGGAGTGGGCGGCCACCCAGTCCTCGGTCTTCCTGGTGGCCATCCAGGTCGAGGCGCTGGACCGCTCCCGGCTGCTCTCGGACGTCACCCGGGTGCTGTCCGACCAGCATGTCAACATCCTGTCGGCGGCGGTGCAGACCTCCCGCGACCGGGTGGCGATGAGCCGCTTCACCTTCGAGATGGGCGACCCCAAGCACCTGGGCCACGTCCTCAAGGCGGTCCGCGGCGTCGAGGGCGTCTACGACGTCTACCGCGTCACCTCGGCCCGCAAGTAGCCGGCCGGACACGGCGAGGGCCCCCGGGGATCGCTCCCCGGGGGCCCTCGCCGTACGGCGCTGCGCGTCGGCGGCGCAGGATCAGCCGCTGAACTCCTCCTGGCTGCGGTGCGCCTGCTCCAGCAGCTCCTGGACGCCGGCCAGCTCGGACTCCAGCTTCGCCGCCCTGGAGGCGTTGCCGGCCGCACGGGCCTTGTCGAGGTCGGTCCGGAGCTTGTCCGCCTTGGCCTGGAAGAGGCCGACCATGCCGGCGGCACGGGCCTTGGCCTCCGGGTTGGAGCGCTTCCACTCGGCGTCCTCGGCCTCGCGGACGGCCCGCTCGACCGCGTTCAGCCGGCCGTCCAGCTTCGGGCGGATGTCACGCGGGACGTGGCCGATGGCCTCCCAGCGCTCGTTGACCTCGCGCAGGGCCGCCTTCGCCGCCTTGAGGTCGGTGATCGGCAGGATCGCCTCGGCCTCGGACGCGAGCGCCTCCTTGAGCTTCTGGTTGGCGACCTGCTCGGCGTCACGCTCGCTGAACACCGCGGAGCGCGCCTGGAAGAAGACGTCCTGGGCGCCGCGGAACCGCGCCCACAGCTCGTCCTCGATGTCGCGCTGGGCCCGGCCGGCGGCCTTCCAGCGGGCCATCAGGTCGCGGTAGCGGGCCGCGGTGTCGCCCCACTCGGTCGACGAGGAGAGCGCCTCGGCCTCGGAGACCAGCTGCTCCTTGGTGAGCCGGGCCTGCTCGCGCTCGGCGTCCAGCGCCGCGAAGTGCGACTTGCGGTGCTTGGAGAAGACCGAGCGGGCGTGCGAGAAGCGGTGCCACAGCTCGTCGTCGCTCTTGCGGTCCAGGCGGGGCAGGCCCTTCCAGGTGTCCACCAGGGCGCGCAGCCGGTCGCCGGCCTCCCGCCACTGGGTGGACTCGGCGAGCTGCTCGGCCTCGGCGACCAGCGCCTCCTTCGCGGTGCGGGTCTCGTCCTGGGCCTTGGCCCGGGCCGCCTTGCGCTCCTCACGCCGGCTCTCGATCTCGCCGGAGAGCACGTCCAGCCGCTGGGCCAGCGCCGCCAGGTCGCCCACCGCGTGCGCCTCGGTGACCTGCTCGCGCAGGTGCTCCAGGGCGGCCTGGGCGTCCTTGGCGGCCAGGTCGGTGGTGCGCACCCGCTTCTCCAGCAGGCCGATCTCCACCTCGATGCCCTGGTACTTGCGCTCGAAGTAGGCGAGCGCCTCCTCGGGCGAGCCGGCCTGCCAGGAACCCACGACGCGTTCGCCGTCGGCCGTCCTGACGTAGACCGTGCCCTGCTCGTCGACACGGCCCCACGGGTCGCTGCTCATAGCGCGTCCTCCACATGACGTCGCGCCCGCGCCGGGGCGGTACGCGTCCGTCGTCCACAGTTGATGTGCGGCGGACCGATGAGTCCGCCGTCCCCGTCCGCCGTGTTCTGCTGCCGAGGGTGACGGCAGGCGGGTCCGGGCACCCTACACAACGCCAACATAGGCGACCGGGACCGGTGCTGTCCGCATCCGGGCCGGGCGATTTCGGTCCGGGGCCGTCCCGGTCACGCCGCGGGGGCGCTCGGGGACGGCCCCGGGGCGGGTCAACCCTTGACGGCGGTCACCGAGTTGAGGGTGACGTCGGCCATCGGGTGGCCGTCCCCGCCGCCCTCCAGGGTGCCCGCGGCGGCGATCTTCTGGAGCACGTCCAGGCCGCCGGTGATCGTGCCGAACGGGGTGTAGTTCGGGGACAGCTGGGTGTCCTTGTAGACCAGGAAGAACTGGCTGCCGTTGGTGCCCGGGCCGGCGTTGGCCATCGCCACGGTGCCGGCCGGGTAGGTGGCGCCGGTGAGGTTCTCGTCGGCGAACTTGTAGCCGGGGCCGCCGGTGCCGCCCGGGGCGGTGGCGCTGGCCGTCGGGTCGCCGCACTGCAGCACGAAGATGCCGTCGGTGGTGAGCCGGTGGCACTTGGTGTGGTCGAAGTACTGCTCGCCGGCCAGGAAGGTGAAGGAGTTCACGGTGTGCGGCGCCTTGGCGGCGTCCAGCGAGAGCGTCACCTTGCCGCAGTTGGTGTCCAGCGTCACCGCGTAGGTGGCCTTGGCGTCGACGGTCATGGCCGGCTCGGCCTGCCACTGCTTGCCGTTCGGCGCGCCCGCCGCCGGCTCCCCGCAGCCCTCGACCGGCTTGCGGGTCGGCACGGTGGGCTCGGTCGGGGTCGGCGCGGCCTGCGCGGCGGGGCTGTCCTTCTTCTTGTCGTCCGAGTCGAAGGCGCCGGTCGCGAAGAGGGTGCCGCCACCGGCCAGCACGACCACGGCGAGTGAGGCACCGAGGATCGTGTTGCGACGCTTGCGCGCGGCCGTCTGGGCGGCCCGGCGCTCCATCTGCCGCTCGTACTTCTCCCGGGCGAGCTGCCGCCGCCGCTGTTCGCTGCTGACCACCGGCTGTGTCTCCTACGGATGTGCTGATCGCGGATGTGGGGGCTTCGTCTGTGTGCGACGCCGATGCGGATCATCGCACCCATCGGCGGCCAAGTGTAGGGACCGCGACCGTAAGAACGGGGTGAACCGTTCAGCTCGAAGTGAACCTGTCACGCCTATCTGGTTCGCAACCGGACCCGCACCGCCGGTAGGCTGCCCCTACATCACAGTTCGTAGCCGCAGCCGAAGCCGCCACGGCGAGGAACGCCGAAGAGCCGAGACCGACACCGAAGGACGCGCGTGTTCATCGCCGGATTCCCCGCAGGAGCCTGGGGCACCAACTGCTACCTGGTCGCGCCGGGTCCGGGCGAGGAGTGCGTCATCGTCGATCCGGGCCACCGGGCCGCCGCCGGCGTCGACGAACTGGTCCGCGAGCACCGCCTCAAGCCCGTCGCCGTCCTGCTCACCCACGGCCACATCGACCACGTCGCCTCCGTGGTCCCGATCAGCGGCGCCCGGGGCGTGCCGGCCTGGATCCACCCCGAGGACCGCTGGATGATGAGCGACCCGGAGAAGGCGCTCGGCCGCTCGCTGGGCACCCGGCTGATGGGCGAGCTGACCGTCGGCGAGCCGGACGACGTGCGCGAGCTCACCGACGGCAGCGTGCTGGAGCTGGCCGGCCTGTCCCTCACCGTCGACCACGCCCCCGGCCATACCAGGGGGTCGGTGACGTTCCGGACGCCCGGCGCCGAGGACCTTCCCCCGGTGCTCTTCTCGGGCGACCTGCTCTTCGCCGGCTCCATAGGGCGAACCGACCTCCCGGGCGGGGACGGCGAGGCGATCATGCGCTCGCTGGCCCGGGTGTGCCTGCCCCTCGACGACGCCACCGTGGTCCTCTCCGGCCACGGCGGACAGACCACCATCGGCCACGAGCGCGCCACCAACCCCTACCTCCGACAGGCAGCGGGGGCGGCCGGCGCCCCGGCTTTCCCGCGACGAGGAATGTGACGGAAGAGAAGTTGAGCACCTTCACCGCCCCCAAGGGCACCTACGACCTGCTGCCGCCCAGCTCCGCGACCTTCCTGGCGATCCGCGAGGCGATCGCCGCGCCCGCCCGCCGGGCCGGCTACGGCTACGTCGAGACCCCGGTCTTCGAGGACGTCAAGCTGTTCTCCCGCGGCGTCGGCGAGTCGACCGACATCGTCACCAAGGAGATGTACACCCTCACCACCAAGGGCGGCGACGAGCTCGCGCTGCGCCCCGAGGGCACCGCCTCCGTGCTGCGCGCCGCGCTCCAGGCCAACCTGCACAAGCAGGGCAACCTGCCGGTCAAGCTCTGGTACTCCGGCTCGTACTACCGCTACGAGCGCGCCCAGAAGGGCCGCTACCGCCAGTTCTCGCAGGTCGGCGCGGAGGCGATCGGCGCCGAGGACCCGGCGCTGGACGCCGAGCTGATCATCCTCGCCGACGACGCCTTCCGCGCGCTCGGCCTGAGCGACTACCGCCTGCTGCTCAACAGCCTCGGCGACAAGCAGTGCCGCCCGGTCTACCGCGCCGCCCTGATCGAGTTCCTGGCCGGCCTGGACCTCGACGAGGACACCCGCCGCCGCGCCGGGATCAACCCGCTGCGGGTGCTCGACGACAAGCGCGAGTCGGTGCAGGCCCAGCTCGGCGACGCCCCGATGCTGCGCGACTACCTCTGCGAGGACTGCAAGGCCTACGACGAGAAGGTCCGCGAGCTGCTGACCGCCAACGGCGTCGACTTCGTCGACGACCCCAAGCTGGTCCGCGGCCTCGACTACTACACCCGCACCACCTTCGAGTTCGTGCACAACGGCCTCGGCGCCCAGTCCGCCATCGGCGGCGGCGGCCGCTACGACGGCCTGTCCGAGATGATCGGCGGCCCCGCGCTGCCCTCGGTCGGCTGGGCGCTCGGCGTGGACCGCACCTTCCTGGCCCTGGAGGCCGAGGGCGTCGCCCTCGACCTGCCGGCCGCCACCTCCGTCTACGCCGTCGCGCTCGGCGAGGAGGCCAAGAACGTCCTGTTCGCCAAGGTGATCGAGCTGCGCCGGGCCGGCGTCGCCACCGACCTCGCCTTCGGCGTCAAGAGCATCAAGAACGCCATGAAGTCCGCCGACCGTTCCGGCGCCCGCTTCGCCCTCGTCGCCGGTGACCGCGACCTCGCCGAGGGCGTCGTCCAGCTCAAGGACCTCACCACCGGCGAGCAGAACCCCGTCGCCCTCGACGCACTCGTCACCACCCTGAAGGAGAAGCAGCTGTGATCCGCACGCACGACGCGGGCACGCTCCGCCCGGAGCACGCAGGCACCACCGTCACCCTGGCCGGCTGGGTCGCCCGCCGCCGCGACCACGGCGGCGTGGCCTTCATCGACCTGCGCGACGCCTCCGGCACCGTGCAGATCGTGGTCCGCGACCTCGACTCGGTGCACGGCCTGCGCGCCGAGTACTGCGTCAAGGTGGTCGGCGACGTCCGGGTGCGCCCCGAGGGCAACGAGAACCCCGACATCCCGACCGGCGCCGTCGAGGTCGTCGTCAGCGGGATCGAGGTCCTCTCCGAGGCCGCGCCGCTGCCGTTCCCGGTCGCCGAGTACGAGCCCGGCACGGTCAACGAGGAGGTGCGCCTGCGCTACCGCTACCTCGACCTGCGCCGCGAGGGCCCGGCCAAGGGCCTGCGCCTGCGCTCCAAGGTCAACAACATCATCCGCCGGGTGATGGAGGAGAACGACTACCTCGACATCGAGACGCCGTACCTCACCCGCTCCACCCCCGAGGGCGCCCGCGACTTCCTCGTCCCGGTCCGCCTGCAGCCCGGCCACTGGTACGCCCTGCCGCAGTCGCCCCAGCTGTTCAAGCAGCTGCTGATGGTCGCCGGCATGGAGCGCTACTACCAGATCGCCCGCTGCTTCCGCGACGAGGACTTCCGCGCCGACCGCCAGCCGGAGTTCACCCAGCTGGACATCGAGGCCTCCTTCGTCGACCAGGAGGACGTCCTGGCCCTCGGCGAGAAGATCATCGGTGCCATCTGGCGCGAGGTCCACGGCTACGAGATCCCCGACCCGCTGCCGCGGATGACCTACGCCGACGCCATGGGCCGCTACGGCTCCGACAAGCCGGACGTCCGCTTCGGCCAGGAGCTCACCGACCTCACCGAGTACTTCAAGGGCACCGACTTCCGGGTCTTCCAGGCCCCGTACGTCGGCGCCGTGGTCATGCCCGGCGGCGCCTCGCAGCCGCGCAAGCAGCTCGACGCCTGGCAGGACTGGGCCAAGGCGCGCGGCGCCCGCGGCCTCGCCTACGTGCTCATCGACGCCGAGACCGGCGAGCTGCGCGGCCCCGTCGCCAAGAACCTCTCCGAGGAGCACCTGGCCGGCCTGGCCGCCGCCGCCGGCGCCAAGAACGGCGACGCGATCTTCTTCGCGGCCGGCAAGGAGCGCGCCTCCCAGGAGCTGCTCGGCGCCGCCCGCCTGGAGATCGGCCGCCGCTGCGAGCTGATCGACGAGTCCCGGTGGGCCTTCCTGTGGGTCGTCGACTTCCCGATGTTCGAGCCGATCGAGGACGACAAGGGCGTCTTCCAGGGCTGGCACGCCGTGCACCACCCCTTCACCGCCCCCACCGCGGAGTCGCTGGCCACCTTCGACACCGACCCGGGCGCCGCCCTGTCCAACGCCTACGACCTGGTGCTCAACGGCTCGGAGCTGGGCGGCGGTTCGATCCGTATCCACCAGCGGGACGTGCAGAAGCGGGCGTTCGACGCGATCGGCCTCTCCGAGGAGGAGGCCGCCTCGCAGTTCGGCTTCCTGCTGGACGCCTTCAACTACGGCCCGCCGCCGCACGGCGGTGTCGCCTTCGGCCTGGACCGGATCGTCACCCTGCTCGGCGGGTACGACACCATCCGGGACGTCATCGCCTTCCCGAAGACGTCCACCGGCGGCGACCCGCTGACCGGAGCCCCCACCCCGATCACCCCGGCGCAGCGGCGCGAGGCCGGCGTCGACGCCCAGCCGAAGGTCCGCGAGGACGGCAAGTCCGAGGGCCAGCCGAAGGCCTGACACCCCGTCGGCCGACATCGGCTAACCTTTCACGGCCCCGGGCGGCATTTCCGCTGTCCGGGGCCGGTCCACAACGGTGTGCGACAGAGAGAGGTCCCGCTGTGAAGGTCAGTACCAGGATCGAGTGTCCCGAGGACGCCCCGGCCACCAGACGTGTCCACATGGCCGCCTTCCCCGGCCCCGACGAAGCCGACCTGGTCGACGCGCTGCGCCGCGACCCGGCCTGGCTGCCGGACCTGTCGGTGGTCGCGGTCGACGACTCCGGGCTGGTGGTCGGCCACGCGCTGCTCACCCGGCTGCGGGTCGGCGAGGGCAGGGGGCTGGCGCTCGCGCCGGTCGCCGTCGCGCCCGAGTGGCAGCGCAAGGGCGTCGGCGAACTGGTGGTCAGGGCCGCGCTGACGGCCGCCGGGGACGCCGGGGAGAAGCTCGTCGTCGTGCTCGGCGATCCCGACTACTACGGCCGCTTCGGCTTCATCCCGGCCCAACGGCACGAGGTGAGCGGTCCGTTCGAGGTGCCCGAGGGCTACTTCCAGACGCTCGCGCTGCCCGCCTACGACGGCTCCCCACGGGGCCTGTGCCACTACCCGGAACCCTTCGAGGCCGTCTAACCCCGTCCGACCGACGGATCCGTCAGATCGACGGAGCCGTCCGGGCCGACCGAGCCGGCTCTCCTCCCAGACCTATCGTGGCGCGACAGCTGCGCACGAACGCGGTCATGGCGGGCGTCGGCTCCCGGTCCTTCGGCCAGTAGAGCCCGACCTGGCTCGGGCTCAACCCTCGCACCGGCCGGTACGCGACATCCTCGCGCGGTGCCAGCCGGCTCATGGTCTCCGGGGCGAAACCGACGCCCTGGCCGCACACCACCGCGGCCAGCCACTCGTCGGTGTTGTGCGCCACCGCGCCGATCCGCACAGGTCGCCCGCCCCGCTCCCGGACCGCCAGCCAGTAGTCGCGCCAGTGCCCGGCCTCGTGCGGGATCGCCACGAAGGGCTCGTCGAGCAGCTCCTCGAAGTCGATCACCGCACGGGCGGCCAGCCGGTGTCCCGCCGGCAGCGCCGCGCAGCGCGCCTCCTCGCCCAGCACGGCCACGTTGTACCGCTCGGAGATCGACGGCGGGGCGTGCCAGAGCGTCAGGTCGATCTCGCCGCCGGCCAGGCCCGAGGTCGGGTCGAACCAGTTGTTCTGCCGCAGCTCCACCTGCCAGCCCGGCATCCGGCGGACGAAGTCCGTGACCGTGCGCCGGCTCATCAGGTTGATGATGCCGCCCTCGAATCCCACCCGCAGCGTCGAGCCCTGGTCCGCCGCGGCCGCCCGGGTGGCGCGCAGCGCCTCCTCCCAGCCCGCCAGCAGCACCCCCGCGTGCGCCGCCAGCGCCCAGCCGGCCCGGGTGGGCGCCATGCCGCGTCGCGAGCGTTCGAACAGCTCCACCCCGAGCAGGCTCTCCAGCTGGCGGATCTGCTTGGTCAGCGTCGGCTGGGAGACGAACAGCCGGGCTGCCGCCGCGGTCAGCTGGCCCTCCTCGCAGACCGCGGCGAAGCTGCGCAGCAGGCGGGTGTCGACATCCATGCCCCAAGGTTATGGAACCGGAAATTGGACCCGTCCGGCAGGTCTGGGTCATGGTTGATCGTTCGGTCTTCGGACCGGTCGACGGGGGAGCCGGGCAGCGGCGGTTCAGGGGGCCGCCGCTGCCCGGCCGGAACCCCCCGGACCTGCGGGAACCCGTTCCAGGACGTACGGTGAAGGGTCATCAGCACCCCACCGAACGGAGGCACCCAGGTGGCAGCGAAGGCCCAGCGCGAGCAGAGCGCCCCGGACCGGCGGACCGCCCCGGGCGAACGTCTGGCGAAGAAGCCCTACGAACAGGAACTGCTGCGGCTCCAGAACGAGTTGGTGAAGCTCCAGGAATGGGTGCGCGCCGAGGGGGCCCGGCTGGTGGTGGTCTTCGAGGGGCGCGACGCGGCCGGCAAGGGCGGCGCGATCAAGCGGGTGACGGAGTACCTGAACCCGCGCATCGCCCGGGTCGCCGCCCTTCCCGCGCCCACCGAGCGGCAGCGCACCCAGTGGTACTTCCAGCGCTACGTCGAGCACCTGCCGGCCGCCGGGGAGATCGTGCTGTTCGACCGCAGCTGGTACAACCGGGCCGGGGTCGAGAAGGTGATGGGCTTCTGCACCGACGAGGAGTACTGGCAGTTCCTGCACCAGTGCCCGACGTTCGAGCGGATGCTCACCGAGTCCGGCCTGCTGCTGCGCAAGTACTGGTTCTCGGTCAGCGACACCGAGCAGGAGCGGCGCTTCCGGGACCGGCTGGAGGACCCGATGAAGCGGTGGAAGCTCTCGCCGATGGACGTCGAGTCGATCACCCACTGGGAGGACTACTCGCGGGCCAAGGACGAGATGTTCCTGCACACCGACACCCCCGAGTCGCCCTGGCACGTGGTGGAGAGCGACGACAAGCGGCGGGCCCGGATCAACATGATCGCCCACCTGCTCTCCACGCTGCCGTACCGCGAGGTGCGGCCGCCGGAGATCGAACTGCCGGAGCGCCCGGCCTCCAGCGGCTACCAGCGGCCCCCGCGCGAGCGGCAGAAGTTCGTCCCGGACCACGCGGCGGGCCTCGGTTCCTAGGACGCGTCCGGTGGGCCCGCGGGACGCGCCCCGGGCTGTCGGCGGGCTCGCATAGGCTTCCGGTGTGGACGAACCGGACCTCTTCACCGCCGCCGCCGAGGAACGCCAGAGCAAGGAGCCCGGCCGGGCGCCGCTCGCCGTGCGGATGCGCCCGCGCACCCTCGACGAGGTGGCCGGCCAGCGGCAGCTGCTCAAGGAGGGTTCCCCGCTGCGCCGGCTGGTCGCGGGATCGCGCGGCCCGGCGGCGACCAGTTCGGTGATCCTCTGGGGCCCGCCCGGCACCGGGAAGACCACCCTGGCCCACGTCATCAGCCAGGCGGTGGAGGGCCGGTTCGTCGAGCTGTCCGCGATCACCGCCGGGGTCAAGGAGGTCCGCGCGGTCATCGACGGCGCCCGCCGCGCGGTCGGCATGACCGGGCGCGAGACGGTGCTCTTCCTCGACGAGATCCACCGGTTCTCCAAGGCCCAGCAGGACTCCCTGCTGCCG
>NZ_JBHYUU010000101.1:0-30630 GCF_042749955.1 Kitasatospora sp. NPDC059462
CGACGGCGCCCAGCAGCCCGTCCCCCACCCCCCGCCCCCCGGCCCGCCGCCCCGCGCCGTCGCGCCGCGGCGGCGGCGCAGCAGCAGCCCGCCGGGCTCGGCCGCCGCCTCGCCGCCCGGCTGGTCGACACCGCCGTGCTGGCCGTGGTCGCCGTCGCCGCGGGCGTCCCGCTCGGCCGCTCGGTCGAGGCGCACCTCCAGCGCAAGCTGGACCGGGCCCGGATGGCCAGCCGGCTCACCCACCGCCAGATCGACGTCTGGCTGGTCGACGGCACGGTGGTCGGCAAGGCCGCCGTCCTGCTCGGCATCCTGCTGTTCGTGGGCCTGCTCTACGAGGTCCTGCCGACCGCCCGCACCGGCCAGACCTTCGGCAAGCGGCTCGCCCGGATCCGGGTGGTCGCGGTGGGCCGGACGGCGGCGGGCGGCGCTCCGGCCCGTCCGGGGATCGGCCGCTCCCTGGTCCGGTGGCTGGTCCGGCAGCTCTCGATGCTGCTGCCGGCCGGGCTGTTCTGGCCGCTGTTCGACCGCCCGGCGCGGCGCGGCTGGCACGACCGGGCGGCCCGCACCCGGGTCGTCCGGCACTGAGGCTCCCTCGGCCTCACCCCCGGTGGTCCCGGTCGGACAAAACGGAGTCAATATCCCAAGTTCGTACAATGTGTGATGTTCTACTCGGGTCATGAGCACCTACGACCCCTCAGGCCCCGAGCCGGAGGGGGGCGGCAAGCCCTCCTTCGGCAAGCAGCCCCCGCAGTCGGGCGGCGGCACGCCGGAAGGTACGCCGTCGGACCCGTACGGCACCCCGCCCTCCGCCACCCCGCCGCCCGCCGGTGACGGCCCCGGCGCGTACGGCGGCACCTACGGCGGCGCTCCCTCCGGCGCTCCCTACGGGCAGAACCCCTACGGCCGGTCGCCCTACGACCAGCCCCCGCCCGGCTACGGCCCCGCCGGGTACGGTGCGCCCGGCGGCGGACCCGTCCCCGGCATGCCCCCGCTCGGCAGCTGGCCCAACCGGATCCTCGCCCGGCTGATCGACTACCTGCTGGTGCAGGCCGTCGCCCTGCTCCTGGTCCTGCCGTTCGCCAGCCTCACCGACCGCTCCGGCTCGGCCGGCGCCTTCTGGCTCGCCTGCGCGCTCTACCTCGTCTACGAGGGCGTCATGCTCGGCCGGGACGGGCAGACCCTCGGCAAGAAGGCCATGAAGATCCGGGTCGCCATGCTCGTCGACGGCAACTCCCCGACCCAGTCCGCCGCCTGGACCAGGGCGGCGGTCTTCATCCTGCCCGCCGTGCTCTGCTGCGCCGGGCTCTGGTGGCTCATCGACGGCCTGTTCGGCGTCTTCGACAAGCCCTACCGGCAGTGCATCCACGACAAGGCGGCGAAGACGGTGGTGGTCTCCACCGCCTGAACCGGCGGACCGGGCCTTCCCGTGCTCCCGGCCGGCGTGCGGCAACTCCGCGCGCCGGCCGGCCGCGTGCGGGGCATGCGGGGCGCACGGGGCGTACGCCCGCGGACGCGCCCCCGGGACCCGTCCGCCCCGCTCGGTACGGTGGGCCCGACCGCACCACCGCTCCGCGCACCCCAGGGGGAACCGCCGTGCCCGTCCCCGCCGACTGGCCCACCACCGAGGCCGAGGCGCTCGCCGAACAGGCCCGCCTGCGCCCGCTCGTCCGCCCGACCGGCGCCATCGGCACCGCCGCCGGCCCGGACGGCGACGACCGGCTGATCGCCGGCGTCGACGTCGCCTACGACGACGCCCGCGACCTCGTCGTCGCGGCCGCCGTGGTCCTCGACCGCGACACCCTCGCCGTCGTCGAGGAGACCACCGCCACCGGACGCGTCGCCTTCCCCTACATCCCCGGCCTGCTCGCCTTCCGCGAACTCCCCGCCGTCCTCGACGCCCTCGCCGCCCTCACCCACCGCCCCGGCACCGTCGTCTGCGACGGCTACGGCCTGGCCCACCCGCGCCGCCTCGGCCTCGCCAGCCACCTCGGCGTCCTCACCGGACTGCGCACCCTCGGCGTCGCCAAGACCCCGTTCACCTTCGACCACCGCGACCCCGGCCCCGCCCGCGGCGACTCGGCCCCGCTCACCGACCCGGCCACCGGCGAGGAGGTCGGCCGCGCCCTGCGCACCCGGACCGGCGTCAAACCCGTCTTCGTCTCGGTCGGCCACCGCATCGGCCTCGCCGAGGCCGTCGGGACCGTCCTCGCCCTCACCCCCCGCTACCGCCTGCCCGAGACCACCCGGCACGCCGACTCGCTCTGCCGCCGCGCCCTCGCCGCGACCGGCCGCACACCGGACGTGAACTGACGGCCCACCAGGGGAGCGGGTCGTGTGTTAGACATGACTCGCTCACCAGAACCGTCAACGACACACCGGCCGGACGCACGGGGGAGGCGCCGCAGTGGCAACGGGGAACGGAACGGGATCGACCGGCGGGGCGGGGCGCGGCTACCGCGTCGAAGTCGAACAGCTGCGCGCCTTCGCGGCCCAAGTGCGGCTGCTGCTCGCCGAGTTCCAGCACCACGCCGACGGCAACACGGCCCACGGCAGCAGTGGCATCGGCCCCAACGCGCTCGGCCCCTTCGCCGAGGCCGCCGAACTGCGCAGCCGCTACCAGACCATGCGCGACGGTCTGCGCGACGTCCTCAACCAGCTCCAGGACGCCGTCGACGACGCCCAGAAGAAGGCCGAGCTCACGGCGACCAACTACGAGGAACAGGAGCGCCGGACCAAGGGCGGTCTGAAGCTCGCCGACGACGGCTGGTCGGTGGCCAACCCCTCCGCCGCCAGCTACGGCGCCTACGCCCGGACCACCGCGCCGGCCCGGCACGACGACGGGAAGGGCGTCCGATGACGTACACCGACTTCGGCGCCTACAGCCACGCCGAACTCCGCCGGATGGTCCAGGCCCTCAACCCCGGCGAGGTGATGGCCGCCGCCGACCCCTGGCGCCGCGCCGCCGACACCCTCAAGGCCATCCGCGCCACCCTCACCCGCGCCAGCACCGAGGCCGCCACCTCGTGGGAGGGCAGCACCAGCGACGCCTTCCACGCCCGCATGCTCCACCTCGCCGCCACCATCAACACCACCGCCTCCTACGCCAACGACGCCGCCAACACGCTCAAGGCGGTCTCCGAGGCCATGGCCAAGGCCAAGCGCGACATGCCCGAGGAGCCCAGCGGCTGGGCGCAGGTCAAGGACGGCGTGAGTGACACCGTCTCCTCCCTCTTCGGTGCCGACGACGAGGACTCCCGCACGGCCATCGCCGACCAGCGGAAGGGCGAGGCCGCCACCGTCCTGCAGACCCTCGCCATGCACTACCGGACCGCCACCCCGATGCTGAAGCCCCCACCACCCCCGGGGCAGCCCCCGAAGCCGGGGGCCTCGAATCCGGTCGATGACATCACGGAGCCGGGTGACGCGGGCGCGAGTGGTTATGCGGCCGTGGGAGGCTTCCTCAGCGGCGTAGGGGTCGGCAACGTCGGCACGGGCGCCGTGCCGGTGTCCCGCCCGCGGGAAGGGGCGGTGGCGAGCCCCCGGAGCGGCGGTGCAGAGGGACGCTCGAACCCGCAGGGGCCGAGCCCGTCGTTGTCGAAGACACCGTCGGCCCCCTCCGACCCCGGGGTCAAGGGCGGCGTCGCGTTGCCGCCGCCCAAGGCCGTGCCGGCGAAGTTCGGAGCCGGGACCGTTGTGGACGGCACGGCCGCCGTACCGACACCGGCGGCGTCCGTGGGGAGTGGTACGTCGATCCTCGGATCGCCGGGGAGCGGCGGAAGCCAACCTCTGCCCCACAGCCCCGTCGTGCAACCTGTGGCACCGCAAGGTGGTCCCGGGGGCGGATCGTCCCAGCCGAACGGGATTCCGCAGTCCTTCGGCTCCGTCGGCAGGCAGGGTCAGGTTCCCGGTGCCGGCTGGAGCGGGCAAGCCGGTCCGGAGGTTGTGCGCGGAGGCCGAGAGGGGGCACCGGGCCGGGCCGGTGCGGGCCGCAGTGGTGCGATCTTCGGCGCCGAGGGCATGCCCGGTGCGGGCAGCGGGTCTGTCGGCGCGGGCTCCGTCCGGGGACGGGGCGGAGCTGAGGGCGCAGCCGGTCATCCCGGAGGCACGGTCGTGGGGATCGGGGACCGGTCCGGCAAGAGCGGCGGAGGCAAGCAGGCATTCACCGAGGGCGGATCCGGCTTGGGCGCGCGGGGGCGTATCCGGCCGGAGACAGGTGCAGCTGGTTCGGGCGGCCCTCTGACACAGACCCCCATGGTTCCGCTGGGCAGCGCCGACCGAGGCAGGAAGGACGACGAGAAGCGGCGGGCCCGTCCCGACTACCTCGTCGAGGACGAGGAGACCTGGGTGTCGGACGAACCCGTCAATCCGAACGTGGTGGAATGACGCTCGCCCTTCGGGGCCGGGCGAATCGATCGGTTGCCCCGTGGCCGTCCGGGCCGCGGGGCGATCTCTGCGCTGAGTGGGGTGGCGGGACTTGAGGAGCTGGCGTCTGAGCCGTGGGGCGGCCGTGCTGCTGGCGGGTGGACTGCTGGCAACGGTGGCCGCAGGGCCGGCTCGTGCTGACAGCGTGCGAGACTCCCAGTGGCCCCTGGCGGCATACCGCGCGGAGTCGACGGTCTGGCCGGTCTCGCAGGGCGAGGGCGTGACGGTCGCCGTCATCGACAGCGGCGTGCTGAAGGACCACCAGGATCTGACGGGTCAGGTGCTCGCCGGGGTGGACCTCACCGGCGAGAACACCGACGGCACGGTGGACACCAACGGCCACGGCACCGGTATGGCGAGCCTCATCGCCGGCCACGGCCGTGGAACAGGAGCCGGCATCATGGGCCTGGCGCCGAAGACCAAGATCCTCCCGATCCGGATCTCGTTCGGAGAGGACCAACCCGCGTCCCGGTCGCAGGTCGCCAAGGCGATCCGCTACGCCGTCGACCATGGCGCGCAGGTCGTCAACATGTCCATCAGCGGGCGTACCGGGCAGGACCCCGAGGAGCGCGCGGCGGTCAAGTACGCGGTGGACAAGGACGTGGTCCTCGTCGCGGGTACGGGCAACAGTGGTGACACGGGCGGTCCCGTGGAGTATCCGGCCGCTTTCCCCGGGGTCGTCGCGGTCGGTGCGGTGGACCGGAACGGCCAGGTCTGGAGCAAGTCGAGCTCCGGCCCCGAGACCACTGTGGTGGCGCCGGGCGCCGAGATCCCCCGGGCGACTGCCAAGTCCACGAGTGCGCACGGCGTCGCCAACGGCACCTCCGACGCCACCGCCTACGTCTCCGCCACCGCCGCGCTGATCCGGGCGAAGTACCCGGACCTCTCCGCCGGGCAGGTCATCAACCGGATGATCAAGTCCGCCACCCCGCCTGCGGACGGCTCGGCGGTGCCGAACAACCGCTACGGGTACGGGGTGTTGTCACCGGCGAAGGCGCTGGAGGCGAATCCGGCGGTGGACGGGGGGCCTCGGGAGAACCCGCTGGCCGGGCGGGCGGAGGCGCAGGCGGCTCCGTCCGTGCCGCCGGCCGAGGAGGAGTGGGACTCGCCGCCGCCGGTGACCGTGCCCGCGAACCAGGAGAACCGCGGTGTGACGTGGGTGCTGAGGGGTGCGGCGGCGCTCGCGGGCGTGGTGCTGGTGGGCGTCGCGGTGGGGGTGCTGCTGGTGGTGCGCGGGCGGCGCCGCCGGGAGCGGGCCGCCGCTGCCGCTGCTGCGGCGGCGGGGTACCCGGGGTATCCACCACCGCCGCAGCAGTGGCCGCCGCATCAGGGGTGAGCGGCGAGCCACTCGGGCCGCAGCGCGGCCATCCGGAGGACGTCGTGGTACTCGCCGGCCCAGTGGTGGGCCTGGCGGGCGCGGCCCTCGTGGCGGAAGCCGGCCTTCTCGTACACGCGGGTGGCGCGCGGGTTGTAGGCGTAGACCTCCAGTTCGACGCGGTGGAGGCGGACGGTCCCGAAGGCGTGGCGCAGGAGCAGGAGGGTGGCCTCGGTGCCGATGCCCCGGCCGGTGCTGTCGGGGGTGAGGGCGATCCGGTAGTGGGCGGAGGCGTTGTCGACGTCGACGTCGTTGAGGGCGAGTTCGCCGAGGAAGCGGCCGGTGGCGCGGTCCTCGACGGCGAGGTCGAGGCGGTCGCGCTGGTCGGGGCGGGTGGTGCACCAGTGGCGGATCTCGTCCTGGGTGAAGGCCCGCCGGGTGCCGGTGAGGCGGTTGGTCTCCTCGTCGTCGGTGAACCGCCACATGGCGTCGGTGTGCCGGGCGGCGAGCGGGACGAGGGTGACGGTGGCGCCGGGCAGGGTGGGCTTGCGGGCGAGCGCACCGGGGTCGAAGGCGGCCCGGGGGTCGGGGGCGGGGTTCGGCATGGTGTCCAGGGTGGACCGGACCGCTCCGCTCCCTCCACCGGTTTTACCCGCCGGGCGGTTCACTCGGCGACGGCGATCTGCTCACGGTGGCGGGCGGCCGGGCCGGCGAGCTGG
The DNA here is from genome assembly GCF_042749955.1 of Kitasatospora sp. NPDC059462. Lineage (NCBI taxonomy): Bacteria > Bacillati > Actinomycetota > Actinomycetes > Kitasatosporales > Streptomycetaceae > Kitasatospora > Kitasatospora sp. NPDC059462. The sequence continues at coordinate 6,457 of NZ_JBHYUU010000101.1, forward strand.
TCGGTGACGGCGGCGGCGAGGTCGGCCTGGGCGATCCGCGTGCCGAGGACCTGCGGGCCGCCGGTCCGGTAGCGGCCGGTGCCGGGGGCGGTGCGGTCGAGGTCCAGGGGCGGGGTGACGACGACCCAGTCGAGGCCGGCGGGGGAGTCCCGGAGGAGGTCCAGGGCGGCGGCGTGGCCGAGGGAGAAGGCGCGGTGGGCCTCCGGGAAGGCCGGGTCGTCGTGGACGGCGACGCCGGGGGCGGTCTCCAGGGTGGTGGCGACACCGACGTGGACGAGCCGGTGGACACCGGCGGCGGCGAGGCCGGTGACCAGGGCGCGGGCCGCGGCGGGGTAGAAGGCCCCGGAGGGGACGTCGGGGGTGTGGACGGTGCTGACGGCGGCGGCGTGGCCGAGGGCGGCGGTGGCGACGGCGTCGGGGTCGGTGACGTCGCAGCGGACGAGGGTGGTCCCGGGGCCGGCGAGGTCGGCGTGCCGTTCGGGGGAGCGGACGGCGGCGGTGACGGTCAGGCCGCGCCGGCGGGCCTCGGCGACCACGGCCCGGCCGACCTGGCCGCCGGCGCCGAACACGATGACATCGATGGTGGGGTTCACGGGTTCTCCGTCCGTCCGCCGGTGGCGGGGCAGGGGCGGGGGCGCCGATCGCCGCCCGCCGTCGCCGTGACGGTAGAACGGGGGGTGCCGGTTACTTCAACGGTACCGGCGGGCAAGCCCGTTCGGTTACCGTCGGGGCATGACTCGGACCGTGCCCGCACCGTTACCGCCGGACTTCTTCGACCCGCACTGCCCGGTGCAGCGGGTCCCCGTGCTGGGCAGCAGGAAGTGGGCGTGGCGGATCGTGCGCTGCCTGGAGGGCGGTCCGCGCCGGTTCTCGGAGCTGCGGGTGCCGCTGACCGGCATCACCGCGAAGGTGCTCGCGGAGTCGCTGCGGTCGATGGAGCACGACGGTGTCGTCAGCCGGACGGAGTACGCGGAGAACCCCCCGCGGGTGGAGTACGCGTTGACGCCGCTCGGCCGGACGCTGCTGGGGCCGATGGACGCGGTGTGCGACTGGAGCCGGGCGAACCTGGCCGAGCTGCTCGCCGCCCGGGAGGCCGCGGAGGGCGCGCGGGCCCCGGAGGGCGCCGGGGAGGACGGCGCTGGCAGGATTTCGGTGCCCGCTGGCGGCGAAGCCGCTGGTGGGGGCGGTGCGGGCGCGGTCATCCTGGGCGCATGACCACTTCGGAGCAGAGCAGCGGTGCCACGGCCGGCGACGACGCGATCGTCCCCGACACCAAGGACTGGACGTGGGTGCTGGAGCGCCCCTGCGCGGACTGCGGGCTGGACGCCGGCGCGGTCGTCCGGGAGGACGTGGCCGGGATGATCCGGGCCAACGCGGCGGGCTGGGTGCGGGTGCTGGCCGGGGACCCGGAGGCGCTGCGCCGCCGTCCGCGGCCGGAGATCTGGTCGGACCTCGAATACGCGTGCCACGTCCGGGACGTCTTCCGGCTGTTCCATGTCCGGCTGAACCTGATCCTGGAGGAGGACGACCCGCTGTTCCCCAACTGGGACCAGGACGAGACGGCCGTCGCCGAGCGGTACGGCGAGCAGCGGCCGGCCGTGGTGGCGGGGGAGCTGGAGGAGGCGGCGCAGGTGCTGGCGGCGGCGTTCGCGGGGGTGTCGGGCGCGCAGTGGGGGCGTACCGGCAACCGGAGCGACGGGGCGCGCTTCACGGTGGAGTCGTTCTCCCGCTACCTGATCCACGACCCGGTCCACCACCTGTACGACGTCACGGGTGAGCGGGTCTGAGGGAGCCGGCGAGGGGGGTCACCGGCTCACGGCCGCCCCGGTCCGGGGTTCACCACCCGGAGGCCTCGCGCAGCATGGTGCGGCGGAGCCGGCCGGCCACGCTGGCGGTGTCGGTGCCGATGACGTCGGCGATCTCCGGGGCGGCGAGGCCGACGACGTAGTGCAGGATGGCGAGGTCGTCGTCGGCGGGCCGGCCCGGCCGGTCCTGGGCGCCGGGCCGGTGCGGGCCGTCGGGCTGGTCGCGCTCGTCGGCGTGGCCGGAGGGCGGGCCGCTCCGCCGGGTGTGCTCGCCGACGGTGTCGCGCAGGATCTGCCAGGCGTGCGCGGTGGGGTTGGAGCTTCCCAGCAACTCGCGCCACTGGACGGCGATTTCGGCGAACGCCTGCTGGACGGCACCGGCCGCCCGGTCCGGGTCGGGCAGCCAGACCCGGGCATAGCTGAGGTACCGCGGTCGGTGCAGCTCGCAGAACGCCGCGAACTCCAGCGGTACGGCGGGTTCACCGGCCGCTGGCGGCGGCTCGGCGGTGCTGTCATGACGTTGGGTCATCTCGGCTTCTCGGCAAGTGAGATGGGCTTCTGACGGTCGATCATCTGTGCTCACTCTACGGTAGGCGCTCGGTGCGCTGGGTTACCAATCGACTGGATTGCCCGGAAGGCGCCGCCGCTCGGCCGGTTCCGGCGGTGGCCGGCCGGAGGGTCGGCGGGCGGTGCGGCGGTGGCGGACGGGCGGGGAGTGGTGCGCAGTGGTGTCAGAGGCGTGGGTGCGGAGCGTTGTGGCCGGTCAGCGGGGTGGCGCGGCCGACGGTGGCGGCCGGTCGGCACGCCACCGTGGAGGGTGTGATGTGCCACCGTAAGCGGTCCGGCGGTTCTCGTCCACGTCTGCGGCGCGAAGCCGCGCCCGCACCACCGGGCGCACCACCGTCCGCGCGCCGCCCCGGGGTGCGACGGGCCGTGCCGGGCTGCGGCGCAGCCGCGGGCGGGCCTGCCGGCGGGTGCCCCCCGGGAGGGGGTGGGATGATGGGCCGGCCCCGTCGCACGCGTCCCGCGTGCCCGGCCCTTCGACGGCGTAACGCCGTGTGCGAGCTGAAAGTTGACGAACTGTCAGGAGCTCGTGCGGCGGCTCTCCGCGGGGGTGATCCGGTCGTCCGGCGAGGTGCCCCGGGCGAGCTGGGCGGGGAACGCCTCGACCGCCCGGCGGCGGACGAGTCGCGCGGCCGCCGCAGCCGCGGCCCCTGCGGTCCCGGCCGCCTCCGTGGCGGCGGTCAGTCGCTCCCGCTCGTGCTCCCGGCCCCGGGCGTCCGCGGCCCCGTGCTCGGCGGTCGCGTGCTCCACGCCCGCCCGTCCGGCGTCCTGCCGGGTCTGTGGGATCTCCTCGGTCTGCTGGGCCTGTTGGGCCTCCTGTTCCTCGTGGACGGCGTCGTGGGCGGCCGTGCGCACGGCCTCGCGGGCACCCTCGTGTGCGGCCTCGTGCGCGGCCTTGGCGGCGGTCCGGAGGCGTGCCGCCCCGGAGCCCCGCCGGGCCCGCCCGTGGGCGGTGCGCGCCGCCTGTTCCTCGGCCGCCTGTCTAGCGGCCAGGTACGCCTGGACGGCGGCCATTCCGTAGACGGGCTGGATCAGCTGGTGGCCCTTGAAGAAGGGGCGGGCGGGGGCGAACCCGGCGGCGACCACCAGGTCGCGGATCTCCGCTATCTCCGCCTCGCTGCGTGCGGTGAAGCGGACCTCCCATCCCTTCTTGTAGGTATGGCCCTGTGCGCCGCTGCGGCGGGCCGGGTCCGGCCGGCGGACGTATCCGGGCAGGCGTCCGAGGCGGAGCTGGGCCGCGCGGAGGCCGGCGGTCTCGTCACGTGACATGTACTAAGGGTAGGCAATCCGGCGGGCTGGAGTGACGCCCGGAGGTGACTTCGCCGTATGTGCTTGATCACGCAGGGTCAGACGGCCTGGTGGCCGATCGAAGATGATCAGATATGACAAGCAGCTGATCACCCATTCCTCCGAATGGGTGAGGGTATGAGGACTTTAGTGCGGCCTGATCCCGGTTTCACGACGGTTGGGTAACAGTGCGTCAGGCGGCCGCGACTCGCTCCGGGACCTTGGGGATGGTGTCGGCATGAGCTACCGCATTCCCGTGCCGCCGCCGTCCCTGGAGGAACTGGCGCGCCGTCAGCAGAACGTCCTCACCGCCGGCCAGCTGCGCGCCCGGGGTGTGCCGGCCCGGATCATCGGCGAGCACTGCCGCCGCGGCGGTCCCTGGCAGCGGCTGCTGCCCCGGGTCTACCTGCTGCAGTCCGGCGACCCCTCGCCGGAGCAGCGGATGTGGGCGGCGCTGCTCTACGCGGCGCAGAACGGCCGGGAGGAGGGCCGCCGCGCGGGGGCGGTGATCACCGGCACGGCCGCGCTCGCGCTGTACGGCTTCGCCGCGGTGCCCCGGCTGCCCGCCGTCACCGGGGTGGACGTGCTGGTGCCCCGCCAGCGCCGGCTGAAGGACGCCGGGGAGGTGCGGATCCGGCGCACCGAACGGGAGTTGGTGGCGCGCTCGGTGCACGGGCTGGCCTGCGCGCCGGTGGCCCGGGCGGTCGCCGACGCGCTGGGGGAGTGGACGTCCGGCGACCGGGACGGCGGGGGAGCGGCCGGTCCGGCCCCGGTCCGGGAGGTGCTCTGCGAGGCCGTCCGCCGTCCCGAGCTCCGCTGCCCGGTGGGCGAGCTGGCCACGGAGCTGGCCGAGTGCGGGCTGACCGCCGACCCCCGGGTGCGGGCCGTGCTGGACGGCCTGCTGGCCGCCGAGCGGGACCGGATGCTGGAGCGGGTCGGCGAGCTGGTGGACGAGTGGCTGCTGCCCGTCCCGCTGACCGGCCCCGAGCTGCGGATGCGCGGCGGCACCTTCGTCGCCGTGCCGGACCTCTACTGGCCCTCGGCGGGGGTGGCGGTCGAGGTCGACTCGGAGCTGCGCTGCGTCGGCGACGGCGAGGCGGCCTGGGTGCGCGGCGGCCGGCACCGGATGGAGTACCTGGGGGTGCGGGTGGTCCGCGTCCGCGGCGCCCGGCTGGCCGAGGACGCGGACGCGGTCGGCGCCGAGCTGCGCGAGGCGCTCCGGCTGGGCGGGACCGACGTGGTGGAGCTGCTGGTCACCGAGCACTGAGCCGGGAGCCGGATCCCGGCGCTCAGCCCCCGACGACCGGCGTGCCGACCAGTTCCACCCCGGCCGCCCGCAGCTCGTCCAGCGCGGCGGCGGTGGTCGGCGCGGCCACCCCGGCGGTCAGGTCGAGCAGCACCCGGGTGGTGAACCCGGCCCGCACCGCGTCCAGCGCGGTGGCCCGGACGCAGTGGTCGGTGGCGATGCCGACCACGTCCACCTCGGTGACCTGACGCTCGCGCAGCCACTCGGCGGGGCCCCGGCTGTTCTCGTCCACGCCCTCGAAGCCGCTGTACGCCGCCGCGTAGGCGCCCTTGTCGAAGACCGCCTCGATCGCGCCGGAGGTGACGGACGGGGCGAAGTTGGGGTGGAAGCCGACCCCCTCGGTGCCCGCCACGCAGTGCACCGGCCAGCTGTGCACGTAGTCGGGGTGGTCGGAGAAGTGGTCGCCCGGGTCGATGTGGTTGTCGCGGGTGGCGAGGATGTGCCGGTAACCGGGCGCCGACTCGGCGATGAGATCGGTGATCGCGGCGGCCACCTCGGCCCCGCCGGCGACGGCCAGGCTGCCGCCCTCGCAGAAGTCGTTCTGCACGTCGACGACGATCAGTGCCCGGTGCATGGCTGGCATTCCTCGGTCTGGTGGGGTCCTGCGGAGGACGCGGAGGGGGACGTGAGGGGGACTCACGGTCCGTACGGGGGAACTCTACGGTCGACTGTAGGCAGTGGCATCCGGGGGCGGAAGGCCCGGGGCGGGCCCGGCCCTTCCCCCGTCCACGAACGGCCACCGCCCGTGCGGAGCCGTCACACGTGCAGCTCGGTCGCCAGCACCGGGTCGCCCTTGGAGAGCTGGGTGGCCGACAGCGGCAGCGCCGCCCGGACCCGGCCGTGCCGCTCGCGCGCGGCCTCCAGCGGCTCCCGGCCGACCACCTCGCCGGCCTTGACCAGCGGCACCTGCAGCAGGTGCGGGGCCAGCGCGTCCGGGACGGGTCCGGTGCCGACGACCTCGGCCTCGGCGACGCCGTCCGCGTCGGGCCGCCGGGCCGCCCACTTGCGCCCGCCGATGCTGGTCTTGCCGCCGGCCGCGCGCTTGGCGACCGGGACCAGCGGGCCGTCCTCGCCGGCGGCGCGGGCGACCAGCTTGTAGACCATCGCGCAGGTCGGCTCGCCGCTGCCGGTGACCAGGCTGGTGCCGACGCCGTAGCCGTCCACCGGGGCGGCGGCGAGCGCGGCGATCGCGTACTCGTCGAGGTCGGAGGTGACGATGATTCGGGTGCCGGTGGCGCCGAGCTCGTCGAGCTGGCGGCGGACCCGGTGCGCGAGCAGGGTGAGGTCGCCGGAGTCGATCCGCACGGCGCCCAGCTCGGGGCCGGCCACCTCGACGGCGGTGCGCACGGCCTCGCGCAGGTCGAAGGTGTCGACCAGCAGGGTGGTGCCCCGGCCCATCGAGTCGATCTGCGCCCGGAAGGCGTCCCGCTCGCTGTCGTGGACGAGGGTGAAGGCGTGCGCGGCGGTCCCGGTGGTCGGGATGCCGTAGGTGAACCCGGCCTCCAGGTCGGAGGTGGCCGCGAAGCCGGCCACGTACGCGGCGCGGGCGGCGGAGACGGCGGCCCGCTCGTGGGCGCGCCGGGCGCCCATCTCGATCACCGGGCGCCCGCCGGCCGCGGAGGTCATCCGGGAGGCGGCGGCGGCGATCGCGGAGTCGTGATTGAGGATCGAGAGGATCACCGTCTCCAGGATCACCGCCTCGGCGAAGCTGCCCTCGACGGTGAGCAGCGGCGAGCCGGGGAAGTAGACCTGGCCCTCGGGGTAGCCGTGGATGTCGCCGGTGAACCGGTAGTCGGCGAGGAAGCGCAGGGTGTCCTCGTCGACCACCCGCCCGTCGGAGAGCCAGTCGAGCTGGGCGGAGGTGAAGCGGAAGTCCTCCACCGCGTCCAGCACCCGGCCGGTGCCGGCCAGCACGCCGTAGCGCCGGCCGGCGGGCAGCCGGCGGGTGAACACCTCGAAGACGGAGCGGCGGTGCGCCGCCCCGCTGCGCAGGGCGGCCTGCAGCATGGTGAGCTCGTAGCGGTCGGTGAGCAGCGCGGTCGAGCCGGCCGCGGGCACGGAAGTGGCGTCCATGAGGATGATGCTACTACCCCTTAGCGTCAATGTGACGATTTCTCGGGCCGGAGATCCGCCCAGCGCGTCGCGGCGGCGGGGGGCGGAATCGCCCGCCGGTCCCCCGGATGGCAGCATGGGGCTGGAGGGGCACGTGGAAGCCACGTGAAGGCCGGGTGGGAGTCACCCGGGAACCGAACTGAGCGGCAGGAGGGATCCGGCGGTGAGTGTCGCGCCCGTGGAGATCGAGCGCCCGGAGGTCGAGGGCGTACCGGTGACGGAGCCGGACACCCCGTGGGTCACCATCGTCCACAACGATCCGGTCAACCTGATGAGCTACGTCCAGTACGTCTTCCAGGCCTACTTCGGCTACCCGAAGGAGAAGGCCCGGAAGCTGATGATGGAGGTGCACACCAAGGGCCGGGCGGTGGTCTCCAGCGGCTCGCGCGAGGAGATGGAGCGCGACGTGCAGGCGATGCACGGCTACGGCCTCTGGGCGACCCTGCAGCACGACTGACCGCACGGCCGGCCGCACCGGGCGGCCGCACCCGCGGCCGCGCGGCCGCGGACCACTGGAACCGACGAGGACGGGCTGACCGATACCGATGGCTGGGTTGTTCGAGAGTGCCGGCGCCGGGGGCGCGGTGCTCGCGCTGGACGAGCTGGAGGCCTCCATCCTGCGCTCGCTGGAAGTGCAGATGCTGGAGCTGATCGGCCCCGGCCCGGGCGGCGACGGGGACGGCCCCGGCGATCCGCTGGCGGCGCTGTTCGCCGAGGGGCCGAGCAGGGCGCCCGAGGACCCGGCGCTGGCCCGGCTCTTCCCGGACGCCTACGGGGACCCGGACGGGCCGGCCGACCCGGAGGCCCGGGAGGCCGCCGGGGAGTTCCGCCGCTACACCGAGCTGGACCTGCGGGCCCGCAAGCGCGACGACGCGCTGCACGTCGTCCGGGCGCTGGACGGCCTGGGCGGCGAGGGCGGCCTGGTCACCCTGGACGCGGGCGCGTGCCTGCGCTGGCTGGGCGCGCTCAACGACCTGCGGCTGACCCTGGGCGTGCGGCTGGAGGTCACCGAGGACGACGAGCGGGGCCTGTACGACCTGCCGGACACCGACGACCGCAAGCCGCTGGTGATGGCCTACCTGTGGCTCGGCGCGCTGCAGGAGTCGCTGCTGGAGGCGATCGCCGGCTGAGCCCGCCGCCGAGGCTCCGGGGCGCCCCCGGAGCGGGGCTCCCCCGTTCGGAGCAGGCCCCGGCCGCTCGTCCGCATGGTGGACGAGCGGCCGGGGCTTTTCCGGCCAAAACGGGCGAAACCCTATCAGGGCATGCTCAAATATCGCTCAGATGGACACCGCTATCCGGACCGTGCGTGGTACGACTGCTGCTCCCCACCCCCACGACTCCCACCCGCGACATCCCATCCAGGACGGTGCAGCATGGCCGAACAGCTCTACGACGAGGTCGTCGACGCCAGACCGGACGACGAGGGCTACCACCGGGGTCTGGGCAGCCGCCAGATCCAGATGATCGCGATCGGCGGCGCCATCGGCACCGGTCTGTTCCTCGGCGCGGGTACCGCCATCTCGAAGTCCGGCCCCAGTCTGATCCTGTCCTACGCGGTCGCCGGCGTGGTGATCTTCGCGATCATGCGGGCGCTCGGCGAACTGCTCACCTACCGCCCGGTGGCCGGCAGCTTCGCCGAGTACGCGCGGGAGTTCCTCGGCCCCTTCGCCGGCTACGTGACGGGCTGGACGTACTGGCTCTTCTGGGTTGTCACGGGCATGGCGGAAACCACCGCGGCGGCCGTCTACGTGAAGTTCTGGGCGCCGGACATCCCGCAGTGGCTGTCCGCGCTCTGCTTCCTGGTGCTGCTCTACGGGGCCAACCTGATCTCGGTGAAGATCTTCGGCGAGATCGAGTTCTGGTTCTCCATGGTCAAGGTCACCGCGATCATCGGCATGATCCTGATCGGCATCGGGGTGCTCACCCTCGGGTTCAGCGACGCCGGCGACACCGCGTCGATCACCCACCTGTGGCAGGACGGCGGCTTCTTCCCCAAGGGCATCGGCGCCACCGTGATGACCCTGCAGATCGTCATGTTCGCCTACCTGGGCGTCGAACTCGTCGGCGTCACCGCCGGCGAGAGCGAGAACCCCAGGAAGACCCTCCCGCGCGCCATCAACACCCTGCCGTGGCGGATCGCGCTGTTCTACATCGGCGCCCTGGTCATCATCCTCTCGCTCGTCCCGTGGACCGAGTTCCAGCCCGGCGTCAGCCCGTTCGTCGCCACCTTCGGCAAGATCGGCATCCCCGCCGCGGCCGGCATCATCAACTTCGTGGTGCTCACCGCCGCGCTCTCCTCCTGCAACTCCGGCATGTACTCCACCGGCCGGATGCTGCGCGACCTCGCCCTGCGCGGCCAGGCCCCCGGACGCCTCACCCGGCTCAACGCCCACCGCACCCCGGCCGCCGCGATCACCGTCTCCTCGCTGCTGATGGGCGTCGGCGTGGTGCTCAACTACCTCGTCCCGGCCAAGGCGTTCGAGTACATCACCTCGGTCGCCACCGTCTGCGGCCTGTGGACCTGGGCGATGATCCTCATCTGCCAGATCCGCTACCGCCGGGCCTGGAAGGGCGGCCACCTGCCGCCGCCCACGTTCAAGGCCCCCGGCGGCGCCTGGAGCAGCTGGGCCGCGCTGGCCTTCCTCGCGCTGGTGGTCGTGCTGATCGGCCTCGACCGCGACAACCGGATCTCGCTGTACGTCTTCCCGGTCTGGGCCGTGCTGCTGGTGGCCGGCTACCGCGGGCTCGGGCGCCGCACCCCCGCCGCGGTGCACGCCGTCGCCCACGACCACCTGCACGTGCCGGACGACGGCACCCCCGGCCCCCGCTGACCGCGCCTCGGACGCCCCGGCGATCCGTCGCCGGGGCGTGACTATCCTGGCGCCATGCTGACCATCACCCGAGAACTGCGCGACGCGATCGTCGCCCACTCCCGCGCCGACCACCCGGACGAGGCCTGCGGCGTGGTCGCGGGGCCGGAGGGCAGCGGCCGCCCCGAGCGGTTCATCCCGATGCTCAACGCGGCCCGCTCGCCCACCTTCTACGAGTTCGACTCGGGCGACCTGCTCAAGCTCTACCGTGAGATGGACGACCGGGACGAGGAGCCGGTGATCGTCTACCACTCGCACACCGCCACCGAGGCCTACCCCTCGCGCACCGACGTGAGCTACGCCTCCGAACCGAACGCCCACTACGTCCTGGTCTCGACCGCCGAGGGCAACGGCCCGGACGACCCGTACCAGTTCCGCTCGTTCCGCATCGTGGACGGCGTGATCACGGAGGAAGACGTCCAGGTCGTCGAGGCCTACCCGGCCTGACCCGCACCCACCTGGGCGAGGCCCGCCGACCGCCCGCGAGCGGTCGGCGGGCCGTTGCCTTTCCCGGCCCGTCTCGGGATGAGGGACGGACTCGTCCGCATCACGGGACGGGCATGGAGGAGCGGCCCCGGGAATCTATACGATGAGCCCATGCGTTCCGTCGATGTGAGCAACCAGGCCCCGGGCACCCGCCTCGTGGCGCGCCTGCACATCGACCTGTGCCGGCACGCCGGCGCCATCTGTCCCGGCACGCCGGCGCACTCGCGCTGAGCCGCCCGTCCGGCCCGCCCGCGGACACCACCGCCCCGGGCCGCAACGCCCTGCCGCGCCCACTGCGGCCCACCCACCTCACGACTCGCACAGGAGCGCAGCCATGGCCATCGAGGTCCGCATCCCGACCATCCTCCGCACCTACACCGACGGCGCCAAGGCCGTCGAGGGCACCGGCAGCAACCTCGGGGAACTCTTCCACGACCTCGACGCCCGCCACCCGGGCATCGCCGCCCGTCTGCTGGACGGCGGCGAGCTGCGCCGCTTCGTCAACGTCTACCTGAACGACGAGGACGTCCGCTTCCTGGAGGGCATCTCCACCGCCCTCGCCGACGGCGACAGCGTCACCATCCTGCCCGCCGTGGCCGGCGGCGCCCGCTGACCACCCGCCCGGCCCGCCCCGCGCACCGCCCGGGGCGGCCCGGGCCGCCCGCACCGAACCCCACCGCCGCCCGCCGGAGGACCCCTTGCGCTACGACAGCCCGCTCGAAGCCGTCGGCAACACCCCGCTGGTCCGCCTGCCCCGGCTGTCCGCCGCGGTACCGGGCAACACCGAGGGCCTGGTCACCCTCTGGGCGAAGCTGGAGGACCGCAACCCCACCGGCTCCATCAAGGACCGCCCCGCGCTGCACATGATCGAGCGCGCCGAGGCCGACGGCCGGCTCACCCCCGGCTGCACCGTCCTCGAACCCACCAGCGGCAACACCGGCATCTCGCTGGCCATGGCGGCCAAGCTCAAGGGCTACCGGATGGTCTGCGTGATGCCCGAGAACACCAGCGAGGAGCGGCGCGAACTGCTCCGCATGTGGGGCGCCGAGATCATCCCCTCGCCCGCCGCCGGCGGCTCCAACACCGCCGTGCGGATGGCCAAGGAGATCGCCGCCGAGCACCCCGACTGGGTCATGCTCTACCAGTACGGCAACCCCGACAACGCCGGCGCCCACTACACCGGCACCGGTCCCGAGATCCTCGCCGACCTGCCCACCGTCACCCACTTCGTGGCCGGCCTCGGCACCACCGGCACCCTCATGGGCGTCGGCCGCTTCCTGCGCGAGAAGGTCCCCGGGGTGCGGATCGTCGCCGCCGAGCCGCGCTACGACGACCTCGTCTACGGCCTGCGCAACCTCGACGAGGGCTTCGTCCCCGAGCTGTACGACGCCGAGGTGCTCACCACCCGCTTCTCGGTCGGCTCCGCCGACGCCGTCCGGCGCACCCGCGAACTCCTCCAGGAGGAGGGCATCTTCGCCGGCGTCTCCACCGGCGCGATCCTGCATGCGGCGATCGGGGTGGGCCGCAAGGCCGCCCGGGCCGGCGAGCGCGCCGACATCGTCTTCGTGGTCGCCGACGGCGGCTGGAAGTACCTGTCCACCGGGATCTACACCGCCGAGTCCACCGAGGCCGCCGTCGAGGCGCTGCAGGGCCAGCTCTGGGCGTAGGGCGGGTCCGGGGGAGCGGCCCCGGTCCGCGCGAACGGGGGATATGTCCCCGTCGTGCTTCCGGTTCGTCACGGTACGACCACGATGTCCGGTCCGGGACGGGGATTCCCGGACCGCCCGGAAAGGCTGCTCACGAACGTCCCCGCACGCACCAGCGGAGGTGACCCCCCGTGAGACCCCCCGTGAGCCGCGGCACCGACCTGTGGTCGTACGCCGAGATCGCCCGCCACATCAACGTCCAGCCCGAGACCGTGCGCACCTACCGGCGCCACGGCCTGCTGCCCGAACCGGACCTCGTCGACGCCGGCGGCCACCCCCGCTGGTACCCCCGCACCATCCGCGACTGGGCCCGCCGGCGCCCCGGCCACCGCTGACCCGCCGGCGCGGCGCCCCCGCCCCCGCCTCCCCGGCGTTCTGGTGATTCCAGCCACAGCACGGCACGGAGACGGGGGCAAAGCGCCGGTCCGCCCTTACCCTCGACACACGCGCAGGGCAGCGCCTCCGGCCGGTATCCCCGGCCCGCTGTCATGACCAGCGGCAGCCAGGACGTGTCGGGGCGGAGGGGCTCGGATGAAACTGACCGTGGTGGGGTGCTCGGGGAGCTTCCCGTCCGCCGACTCGCCGTGCTCCAGCTACCTGGTGGAGGCCGACGGCTACCGCGTCGTGCTGGACCTCGGCAACGGGGCGCTCGGCGCCCTGCAGAAGTACGTCTCGATCTACGACGTCGACGCCGTCCTGCTCAGCCACCTGCACGCCGACCACTGCGTCGACCTGTGCGCCTACTGGGTCGCCCGCAACTACCGGGCCGAGGGCTGCCCCGACCCGATGCCCGTCTACGGCCCGGCCGGCACCGCCGCACGGATGGCCCGCGCCTACGACATGCCGGAGAACCCGGGGATGAAGGAGGTGTTCGAGTTCCGCACCCTCACCCCCGGCCGCTTCGACCTCGGCCCCTTCCGGATCGACGTCGCCCAGGTCAACCACCCCGTCGACGCCTTCGCCTTCCGGCTCGAACACGGCGGCCGCAGCCTCGTCTACTCCGGCGACACCGGGGAGAGCGCCGAACTCGTCGAGCTCGCCCGGGACACCGACCTCTTCCTCTGCGAGGCCGCCTACCTCGACGGCCGCGACACCTACCGGGCCGTCCACCTCAACGGCCGCGAGGCCGGCGAGCACGCCACCGCGGCCGGCGCCCGCCGGCTCGTCCTCACCCACATCCCCCCGTGGACGGACGCCGAACTCAACCGGCGTGACGCGGCCGCCGCCTACGCCGGACCGGTCGACATCGCCCGGCCCGGCGCGGTCTACGAGGTCTGACCCCTCGCCGGGCCACTGCGCCCGCCGGCCCGCCGGGCCACCGCACCCCCCGGGCTCACTCCACGAACGTCAGCCAGTGCCGGTAGCGCTCGTCCGCACCGGTCACCGCCGCCTCGTAGGCCGCCCGCAGCCGCGCGGTCAGCGGCCCCGGGGCGGCCGGCAGCTCCCGGTCGTCCAGCGAGCGCACCGCCACCACCCCGGCCGCCGTCCCGCACAGGAACACCTCGTCCGCCGCGTACAGGTCCGACCGCAGCAGCGGCTCCACCCGCACCGGCACGTCCAGGTCGCGGGCCAGCGTCAGCAGGGTGTCCTGGGTGATCCCCTCCAGGGCGCCCGCGCTCGGCGGAGGCGTGCGCAGCACCCCGCCCCGCACGACGAACACGTTCTCGCCCGTGCACTCGCCCACCGTGCCGTCCGGGCCGAGCAGCAGCGCCTCGTCGTACCCCGCGTCGGTGGCCTCCCGGCGGGCCAGCACCGCGTTCAGGTACGGGCCGGTCGCCTTCGCGGCGGGCGGCACCGTGTTCGGGTCGGTCCGCCGCCAACTGCTCGTCTTCAGCCTGATCCCGCCCTGCGCGTCCGGCAGTTGGGAGTGCCACGGCCAGCTCGCGATCGCCGTGACGGTCGGCGCGGACCGCATGTCCAGGCCCATCGTGCCGTGGCCCAGGAAGGCGAAGTGCCGCAGGTAGCAGGAGCGGTGGCCGTTGGCCCGCACCAGGTCGACGGTGGCCTTCGCCAGCTCGTCCACCCCGTAGGGCAGTTCCATCCGCAGCATCCGCGCGCTGCGGTGCAGCCGGCGCAGGTGCTCGGGCAGCCGGAACACCGCCGGACCGTCCGCCGTGGCGAACGCCCGGGTGCCCTCCAGCACCCCCGTTCCGTAGTGCAGGCCGTGGGAGAGGACGTGCGTGGTCGCCGCGTGCCACGGCACCGGCGCACCGTCCAGCCAGATCGTCGAAGCCTCGGGAAGAACCGTCATGGGCGCCATCCTGACCACCCCGGCACCCCCGGTCAGCGCCCGGAACGCTGCCGGAACCGGCCATGACCGGGAGCGGAAGCCGCCCGTCTCGCAGGCTGGAAACCCCGGGCGGACCGCCGCACGGCGTGACTACGCTGCGCCGATGGAGAGCCCCGCCGACCGGGACGCCACCCGGCTCTACGCCCGACTGCTCGCCGAACCCGGCCGCCCGCCCGCCGCGTTGCTCCCCGGCTGGGACGAGCACCGGCTCGCCGCCGCCACCGCCGAACTCCTCGCCCTCGGACTGCTGCAGCCCGCCGCGGGCGGCCCCGCCCCGGACCGCGCCCCGGACCGCGCCACCGACCGGGCCGCCGTCTCCGTGGACACCGCGGTCCGGCAACTGCTGCTCGACGCCGACCGGCAGGTCGCCGACCTGGTCGGCGCCCTGCACCGGGCCCGCGACGCGGTGGACCGGCTGCACACCGGCTACCTGCCCGTCCAGGAACGCCACCGCGCCGGCACCGCCCTCGAAGTCGTCCGCGGCGCCGACCGGATCGCCGCCCTGCTGGAGGACGCCGCCCGCGGCGCCCGCACCGAGGCGCTCTCCCTGCGCCCCGGACAGGACCTCTCCGGCCCGGCCCTGGCGGGCAAGCTCGCCCGGGAACGCCTCGCCCTCGCCCACGGCGCAGCGCTGCGCACCATCCACCCGGCCGCCGCGCTGCGCCGCCCGGCGGTGCTCGGGCACGTCCGGGAGCTCACCGCGGCCGGGGCGCGGATCCGGGTGGCCCACTCGCTGCCGCTGTGGCTGATCGTGGTGGACGCCCGGCTGGCGATCCTGCCCGCCCCCGGGGCCGGGCCGGGCGGGGACGCCCCGGTCGCGGAGGCCGCCGTGGTGGTGCGCGAGCCGGCGCTGGTCGCGCTGGTCGCCGAGCTGTTCGAATACTTCTGGTCGGCGGCCTGGACGCCCGGGGAACTCCTGCCGGGCGCGGTCGAGCCGACGGACCGCCATGACGAGGTGCTGCGGCTGCTCGCGGCCGGTCGGACCGATGCGGCGATCGCCCGCAAACTGGAGGTGTCCGAGCGCACGGTGCGCCGGCTGGTCGCCGAACTGACCGCCGGCCTGGGCGCGGAGAGCCGCTTCCAGGCCGGCGTGCACGCCGCCCGGCTGGGCCGGGTCTGATCCGGCCGCGGCGTCAGGGCCGCCCCGGGACCGGCAGGCCGAGGTGGTCGCGCAGCGTCGGGCCGCTGTACTCGGTGCGGAACACCCCGCGCTCCTGGAGCAGCGGCACCACCCGGTCGACGAAGTCGTCCAGCCCGCCGGGGGTGAGGTGCGGGACGAGGATGAAGCCGTCCGCGACGTCGCTCTGCACCTGCTGGTCGATCTGTTCGGCGACGCTCGCCGGGGTGCCGATGAAGCTCTGCCGGCCGGTCACCTCGATCACCAGCTCGCGGCTGCTGAGCCGCTTCTCGGCGGCCACCGCCCGCCACTTGGCGGCGATCTCCAGCGGGTCGCCGAGCGAGGTGCGGCCCTGGACGAGGGAGGAGTCGCGGACCGGGTCGACGGCCGGCAGCGGGCCGTCGACGTCGTGGTCGGAGAGGTCGATGCCCCAGACCTGCTCCAGGTAGGCGATCGCGGTGGCCGGGCCGACCTGGGCGCGGCGGATCGCGGCGGCCCGTTCGACGGCCTCCTCCTCGGTGTCGCCCAGGACGTAGGTGACCCCGGGCATGATCTTCAGCTCGTCCGGCTTGCGCCCGTACGCGGCGAGCCGCCGTTTGACGTCGGCGTGGAAGGCCCGGCCGGCGGCCGGGGTGGAGTGCCGGCTGAAGATCACGTCGGCACTGGCGGCGGCGAACTCGCGGCCCTCCTCGGAGTCGCCGGCCTGGATCACCACCGGGTGGCCCTGCGGCGGCCGGGGCAGCGAGAGGGTGCCCTCGACGTCGAACTGCGGGCCCTGGTGGCGGACCGTGCCGGAGCCCGCCGCGTCCCAGAACTCCCGGGCGAGCGCGACGGACTCGGCCGCCCGGATGTAGCGGTCGGCCCGGTCGAGGTAGCCGCCGCGGCGGAAGTTCTCGCCGGTGAAGGCGTCGGAGGAGGTGACCACGTTCCAGGCGGCCCGGCCGCCGGAGAGGTGGTCCAGCGAGGCGAACCGGCGGGCCAGTTCGTAGGGCTCGTTGAAGGTGGCGTTGACGGTCGCGGCCAGTCCGAGGTGGGTGGTGACGGCGGCGAGCGCGCCGAGCACGGTGATCGACTCGGGGCGGCCGACCACGTCCAGGTCGTGGATGCGGCCCTTGACCTCGCGCAGCCGCAGGCCCTCGGCGAGGAAGAAGAAGTCGAAGCGGCCGCGTTCGGCGGTCGCGGCGAGGTGGCGGAAGGACTCGAAGGCGATCTGGCTGCCGGAGGCCGGGTCGCTCCACACGGTGGTGTTGTTGACGCCGGGGAAGTGCGCGGCGAGGTGGATCTGCTTGAGCGGGCGGTCCGTCATCGGGTCACCTCGGCGGTCGCGGCGGGGTTGCTGCCGGTGGAAGCGGCGGTGGGGGCGGTGGGAACGGTGGGAACGGTCGGGACGGCCGGGGCGGCGATGGTCGCGGCGAGCGCGTAGCGGCTGGCGGGGCGGGCCAGGCCGAGGTGCTCGCGCAGGGTCCGCCCGGTGTAGCCGGCCCGGAACAGGCCGCGCTCGCGCAGCTGCGGCACGACGTGCTCGGCGAGCGCGGTGAGGTCGCGGGCCGGCTCGGCGGGCACCAGGTGGAAGCCGTCGACCCCGCCGCTGCCCTCGGTGATCTCGGTGAGCAGGGCGGCCGCCGCGGCGGCGTCGGGCAGTGCGGCCGGTATCCGGGCCAGGACGCGCAGCGCCTCGCCGCCGCGCAGCCGCAGTTCGGTGGCGGCGGTGAGCCGGGTGGCCCGGTCGGGGGCGTCGAGCAGCACGACGTCGGCGTAGCGGGCGGCGGTGGTGACCCGGGCGCGGCCGCCGGGGCCGGCGTCCGGGGCGAGGTCGGCGGCGGTGACGGTGACCGCGACGACCGGGCGGCCCTGCGGCGGGCGCGGGGTGATGGAGGGGCCGCGGACGGAGAAGTGCGGGCCCTCGAAGTCGATGTAGTGGAGTTTGGCGCGGTCGACGAACCTGCCGGTGGCGAGGTCGCGGATCTCGGCGTCGTCCTCCCAGCTGTCCCAGAGCCGGGTGGCGACCTCGGCGGCGTCGGCGGCCTCGGCCCAGAGTTCGTCGGCCGGGGCGGCGCCCTTGCGGCCGAAGGCCCTGGCCTCGGCCTCGGTGTCGGAGACGCCGACCAGCCAGCCCGCCCGGCCCTCGCTGACCCAGTCCAGGGTGTTGACCGCGATGGAGGTGTGGAACGGCTCGGTGTGGGTGGTGGTGACGGTCGGGACCAGGCCGAGGCCGCGGGTGACCGGGGCGAGCCGGGCGAAGGTGGCGAGCGCGTCCAGCCGCCGCGGTTCGGGGGCGTAGGAGTCGTCGAGGGTGACGAAGTCGAGCGAGGCCCGTTCGGCGAGGCGGGCGAGGGCGGTGAAGTGGGCGGCGTCGACGTGGCCGGGGCTGTCGAGGGCGGCGGAAAGGTGCAGCTGGCGGGGCATGGGCGGCCTTGACTTTCCTGGGACGGAAGCGGGGCGTGCGGTGGTCGCGGAGCGGCCCGCGGTCCCCTGGTGGGGGACGGTGCGGGCGGGTGTGCGGGCACGGGCCGGCCCGCCCGGGGTGCGGGCGGTCGCGGGCGACGGGTGGTGCGCGGGCCGGGGCGCGGCGGGGACGTCAGCCGGGCGGCGGCGGGCGGAACGCTCGGGTCAGCCGCGACACGCCGCGGACCACACGCGACCGAAGTCGATGTGGCTGCGGGTCACCAGCGGGCGGGGGGCGTTCACCGCTTCAGTTGACCAGCGGGTCCGCGGATCCGTCAACCACCGTCTCAGCGGGCGGCCGTCGGGGTGGACACCCGGGCCGTCGGCCTCCGGGCACGCGAACGGCCCCGCCCCGCCACCCGGGGGAGTGGGGGGCGGGGCGGGGCCGTGAGCGGCGTGCGGTGGTGCGGGGGGGTCAGGCCTTGGTGACGTCCTCGACCTCGTCGTCGTCCTCGCGGCCGGGGGTCTTCAGGTCGAACTTCACGATCGCGAAGCGGAACAGGAAGTAGTAGATCGCGGCGAAGACCAGGCCGAGCGGGATGATCATCCACGGGTCGGTGGCCTTGCTCCAGGCGAGCAGGTAGTCGATCAGGCCGCCGGAGAAGGTGAAGCCGTCGTGCACGCCGAGCGCCCAGGTCACGGCCATCGAGACGGCGGTGAGGATGGCGTGGATGACGTACAGCAGCGGGGCGATGAAGACGAAGGCGAACTCGATCGGCTCGGTGACACCGGTCACGAAGGAGGTCAGGGCCAGCGACAGCATCATGCCGGTGACGGCCTTGCGGCGGTGCGGCTTGGCGGTGTGGGCGATGGCGAAGGCGGCGGCCGGCAGGGCGAACATCATGATCGGGAAGAAGCCCGACATGAACTGTCCGGCGGTCGGGTCACCGGCGAAGAAGCGGGTCAGGTCGCCGTGCACGACGGTGCCGTCGGCCTTGGTGAAGTCACCGGTCTGGAACCAGGCGTAGGAGTTCACGAACTGGTGCATGCCGACCGGCAGCAGGCCGCGGTTGACCAGGCCGAACGCGCCGGCGCCGAACGCGCCGGCCCCGATGAGGGTGTCGTTCAGGCTCTTGATGGCGTCGCCGATGGGGCCCCAGGTCAGGGCGAACAGGACACCGACGGCGGTGCCGACGAAGGCCATGATGATCGGGACGAGACGGCGGCCGTTGAAGAAGCCGAGCCAGTCGACCAGCTTGGTGCGGTGGTACTTCTGCCACAGCACGGCGCTGAGCAGACCGATCACGATGCCGCCGAGGACGCCGGGGTTCTGGTACGTCGCGGCGACCCACTTGCCGTCGGCGATGTGGCCCTCGGTGATCGGGAACGCGGTCAGCACGTTCTTGTAGACCAGGAAGCCGACCAGGGCGGCGAGGGCGGTCGAACCGTCGGCCTTCTTGGCGAAGCCGATGGCGATGCCCACCGCGAAGAGCAGCGGCAGGTTGTCGAAGACGCCGTTGCCGGCGGTGGCGAAGACCGCGGCGACCTTGTTCCAGCCGAGGCCGTCCTTGCCGAAGACGTCGTCCTGGCCCAGACGCATCAGCAGACCGGCGGCGGGGAGAACGGCGATGGGCAGCTGGAGGCTGCGGCCGATCTTCTGCAGACCCTGGAGCAGGTTCTGGCCGAACTTCTTCGTGGGACTGGGTGCGGCCGGAGCCGTGGCGGGCGCCGGTGCCTGCGCAGACTGACTCATGGGGGTGGCTTCCTAACGGCAAGGGCGGGTCGGTCGGGGGGAAGGTGCACAGGGGGCCGAACCGCGAACTGGTCTACACCACACGTGGTGTAGACCAGTTTTGTAGCACGGGCGGAGGGGTCGGGGAACCCTCGAAAGCACCGCAGATGGGAAGCGCTATGAAATCGAAACCTAGTTGCGGATCGACGATCTTGATTACCCGCCGTGATTGGCATTTTGGCTATTTGCGCAACAAAAAGCCGCCGCCGCCGAGGACTCCACGGCAGGTCACCGGCCGGTCACCGAGCGGCCGCGCCGCCCTGCGGGGCGGCCTCGACGCCGGGGCCATAGGCCCGCCCGGATATGCCGAAGGCCCCCGGACCGTTGGTCCGGGGGCCTTTTCGGATTCGCGCGCGGTGACGCTCGGTTTATGCCTTGGTCACGTCCTCGACCTCGCTCTCGTCCTCCCGCCCCGGAGTTTTCAGGTCGAATTTCACGATGATGAAGCGGAAGAGCGCGTAGTACACGGCGGCGAAGCCGAGGCCGATCGGAATGATCAGCCACGGCTTGGTGGCCAGCCCCCAGTTGATCACGTAGTCGATCAGGCCGGCCGAGAAGCTGAAGCCGTCGTGCACCCCCAGCCCCCAGGTGACGGCCATCGAGGCGCCGGTCAGCAGCGCGTGCACGCCGTACAGCGCCGGGGCGATGTAGGCGAAGGAGTACTCGATCGGCTCGGTGACACCGGTCACGAAGGAGGTCAGGCCGACCGAGAGCATCAGGCCGTAGATCTCCTTGCGGCGGTGCGGCTTGGCCGCGTGGGCGATGGCGAAGGCGGCGGCCGGCAGGGCGAACATCATGATCGGGAAGAAGCCCGACTGGAACTGCCCGGCGGTCGGGTCGCCCCCGAGGAACCGCGGAATGTCGCCGTGCACGACCGTGCCGTCGGGCTTGGTGAACTCGCCGAACTGGAACCAGACGAAGGTGTTCAGCAATTGGTGCATGCCGATCAGCAGCAGGGCCCGGTTGAACACGCCGAAGATGCCCGCGCCGCCCGCGCCCAGGTCGGCGAGGTTCTGGCTGAACGTGTTGAGGCCGCGGCCGATCGGCGGCCACACCCAGACCGCCACGACGGCGAGCAGCATGCCGACCAGGGCGGTGATCATCGGCACCAGCCGGCGGCCGTTGAAGAAGCCCAGCCAGTCGACCAGCTTGGTGCGGTGGAAGCGCACCCAGAGCCAGGCCGACATCAGGCCGAGCAGGATGCCGCCCAGCACGCCCGGGTTCTGGTACGTCGCGGCCGCCGCCTTCGCCGAGGTGTAGTCCACGCACTGGTCGCTCACCAGCACCGTCGGCGGCTTGCAGTCCTCCGGGAAGGCGTGCAGCACCTTGTAGTAGACGAGGAAGCCGACCACCGCGGCCAGCGCCGTCGAGCCGTCGGCCTTCTTCGCCATGCCGATCGCGACGCCGATGCAGAACAGCATCGGCAGGCCGAGCGAGGAGTCCAGCAGCGCGCCGCCGGCCGCGGCGAAGACCTTGGCGACGTTGTCCCAGCCCAGGCCGTCCTTGCCGAAGACGTCGTCCTGCCCGAGCCGGTTGAGGATGCCGGCGGCCGGGAGCACCGCCACCGGCAGCTGGAGCGAGCGGCCCATCTTCTGGAGGCCGCCGTAGAAGGTGTGCCACCACGTGGTCCGCGGTGCCGTGGCGCCTGCCGAACTCATCCTTCGCCCTCCGAGTGCAGTGTCCGGCCGGTGGCCCCCGCCGGGAGCCTCGGGCGGGGGCCGGGAACACCCGGGGCCCTTCCTGCGTTCATCGGAGTACACATATATTGGTGTAGACCACTTTTGGGACGCAGGCCGCGCGCCGGGAGACGGCCCCACTGTTCGTCATCCTCGGACGCCCGTCCTGGGTCTGCGCGCCGGAATGGGCCGAAAGTGGACTAACGTGGCATATCGGTCCGGCTCGGGTCATGCTGGTCGCGCTGCTCCGCAGCACGCCACGGCACGACCGACCACTGACCACGCGTCACCGTGACCGAGGTCACCGCGCAGGAGACGGCACCCGGCAGAGCAGCCGACGGGCCGCGACAGAGGGAGAAAGCAATGGCCAGCAAGGCTGAGAAGATCGTCGCCGGTCTGGGCGGCATCGACAACATCGAAGAGGTCGAGGGCTGCATCACCCGCCTGCGCACCGAGGTCAAGGACGCCTCCCTGGTCAACGAGGCCGCGCTCAAGGCCGCCGGCGCCCACGGCGTCGTCAAGATGGGCACCGCGATCCAGGTCGTCATCGGCACCGACGCCGACCCGATCGCCGCCGACATCGAGGACATGATGTGAGCTGAGCCCACCAGGCTCACTCCGCCCGGCCCGCCCGCCCCTCCGGCCGGCGGGCCGCGGCACGTCCGGGCACCCCCGCCCGCCCTCCCGGGCAGACCCGGACGCCTCGGGACGTCCCGGGACGCCTCGGAACGTACCCGGAGCACCCACCGAAACCGACTACGCTCGGTGCCTATGTCACGCATCGACGGCCGCACCCCCGACCAGCTCCGCCCCGTCACCATCGAACGGGGCTGGAGCAAGCACGCCGAAGGCTCCGTCCTCATCTCCTACGGCGACACCAAGGTGCTGTGCACCGCCAGCGTCACCGAGGGCGTCCCGCGCTGGCGCAAGGGCAGCGGCGAGGGCTGGGTCACCGCCGAGTACTCCATGCTCCCGCGCGCCACCAACACCCGCGGCGACCGCGAATCCGTCAAGGGCCGCCTCGGCGGCCGCACCCACGAGATCAGCCGGCTCATCGGCCGCTCGCTGCGCGCCGTGGTCGACCACCGCGCCCTCGCCGAGAACACCATCGTCCTCGACTGCGACGTCCTCCAGGCCGACGGCGGCACCCGCACCGCCGCCATCACCGGCGCCTACGTCGCCCTCGTCGACGCCGTCACCTGGGCCCGCGAGCGCAAGCTGCTGCGCGCCAAGGGCAAGCCGATCACCGGCGGCGTCAGCGCCGTCAGCGTCGGCATCATCGACGGCGTCCCGATGCTCGACCTCCAGTACGAGGAGGACGTCCGCGCCGAGACCGACATGAACATCGTCTGCACCTCCGACGGCCGCTTCGTGGAGGTCCAGGGCACCGCCGAGGGCGCCCCCTTCGACCGCGCGCTCCTCGACCGCCTGCTCGACCTCGGCACCCTCGGCTGCGCCGAGCTCGACGAGGTCCAGCGCAAGGTCCTGGGCGAGCTGGAGGCCTGACCCTCCGGGGCCCCCTACCCCCTGAGGCAACGCCTCCGCTTGGGTTTCCGGAAATCACCGGGCTCCGGGCCCGGCCGCTGTACACGCCGGGTCCGGAGCCCGTACGGTTCCCGCAGCAGCACCCGTTGCGGGAACCGCGCACCCCTCAGCGCGCGTCCTTCCCTTCCGGATACCCGCGCACCCAGGAGGACCGGATGCCCCAGAGCATCGCCCGCCCCACCATGCTCGCCGTGGCCGGCCTGATCGCCATCCTCCCGCTCAGCGCGGTCAGTTGCTCCGCCGCCCAGAAGGCCATCGACTGCGGCAACACCACCGTCAAGATCGCCGACGACATCAACGAGGTCCGCGACGCCTACGGCAACGCGAGCAACGACGCGGCGGCCGCCGGGCAGGCGATCCAGAAGCTGAAGAACGACCTCGACCAGCTGGGCAAGAACTCCGAGGACACCGACGTCGCCCAGGCCATCACCGACCTCGGCACCCAGGTCGACAAGGTCCAGCAGGCGATCAACAACAAGCAGGTGCCGGACTTCAAGCCGCTCGGCGACGCCGCCTCGAACCTCACCAAGGTCTGCGTGAGCTGACGCGGGATCATCCCTCCCGTCCGGTTTAGGGTGGGTTCATGACCACTCGACTCATCCTCGCCACCCGTAACCAGCACAAGGTCGCCGAACTGCGCGACATCCTCGGCGACGCCGGCCTGGACGTCGAACTGGTCGGCGCCGACGCCTACCCGGAGATCCCCGACGTCCCCGAGACCGGCGTCACCTTCGCCGAGAACGCCCTGCTCAAGGCGCACGCGCTGGCCCGCGCCACCGGCCTGCCGGCCGTCGCCGACGACTCCGGCCTGTGCGTGGACGTCCTGAACGGCGCCCCCGGCATCTTCTCCGCCCGCTGGTCCGGCCGGCACGGCGACGACCGCGCCAACCTCGACCTGCTGCTCGCCCAGCTCTCCGACATCGCGCCCGAGCACCGCGGCGCCCACTTCTTCTGCGCCGCCGCCCTCGCCCTCCCCGACGGCACCGAGCGCGTCGTCGAGGGCCGCCTCCTCGGCACCCTGCGCACCGCCCCCGCCGGCACCGGCGGCTTCGGCTACGACCCGATCCTCCAGCCCCTCGGCGAATCCCGCACCTGCGCCGAACTCACCCCCGCCGAGAAGAACGCCATCAGCCACCGCGGCCAGGCCTTCCGCGCCCTCGCCCCGGTCGTGAAGACCCTCCTCGGCTGAGGACCGCAGAAAGGGCAGCGGCCCGCTTGCCTTCGATCCGAAGG
>NZ_JBHYUU010000102.1:0-13606 GCF_042749955.1 Kitasatospora sp. NPDC059462
TCTGTTTTCTCGTGGTTTCGTATTTTTTTATAAGTGACAGGTGTAGCGCGGTACCCCGACCCGTGGGGGGGGGGGCGGGGGCGGGCGCGGGGCCCCGCGCCCCGGCGGGTCCTCAGCTCTGCACGAGCAGGTCCCATACCGTCCCCCGGTATCCCCGGTCCTCGCAGAAGGCCCGCTTGCCGGGGTGCCGGCCGGCCCAGGCCACGGCGGCCGACTCACAGGAGCTCAGGCTGGGGTAGGTGGCGATCACCGTCCAGCCGGTGACCGCAGAGGGGGCCTTCGCCGGGCCTGCGACGGCGGCGGGGGCCGCGGCGGGGGCCGGGGCCGCCTGGGCCGGCGCGGCCAGGGCGCCCACGGCGAACGCGGTGCCGAGGGCGAGCCCGGCCATGGTGTGACGGATGCGCATGATCTGCCTTTCGTGGAAAAGGTCGGTCCGGTCTGCTGCCGTGCCCCGCCCCGCCGGCGGCCGGCGGCCTCGGAGGCACGTCCGCAACTCTGCTCGGCCGACCTGAGGCAAACCCTGAGCAAACCTCGACGTCACAGGTGAGACTGTCAACTCATCGATCGAAAAAGGACGTTGAACTCACGAGAGAGGCATCGCGGCATGGTCGGGTTCCGCATCCTGGGCCCCCTGGAGGTACTCGCCGGCGGACGGCCCGTCCCGCTGGGCCACGCCCGGGAGCAGTGCGTCCTCGCCGCTCTGGTCCTGGACGCCGGCCGCCCCGTCCCGGTCGGCCGGCTGATCCGCGACGTGTGGGGCGAGGACGCGGGCGACCAGGCACGGAACACGCTCTACACCTATGTCTCCCGGCTGCGCCGCGTGCTGGGCCCGCTCGACGTGCTGCTGGCCCGCGGGCCCGGGGGCTACGTCCTGCGGGTCGAGGAGGACGCCGTCGACGCCCACCGCTTCCGCCGGCTGGTCGCCCGCGCCAAGAGCGCCGACGACGCCACCGCCCTGACCCTGCTGGACGAGGGACTCGCCCTGTGGCGGGGCGAGCCGCTGGCCGGGCTGAACGCCCCCGGGCTGGACGCCGTCCGCGAACACCTGGCCGCCGAACGCCGGGAGGCCGAACTGGCGCACACCGACCTCATGCTCCGGGCCGGGCGCCACAGCGAGTGCCTCGCCGCGCTGTCCGCCCGGGCCGCGGCCCTCCCCCTGGACGAGCGCCTCGCCGGACAGCTCCTGCTGGCCCTGTACCGCAGCGGCCGCCCCTCGGAGGCGCTGGAGCGCTACCGGCGGACCCACCGGCTGCTGGCCGAGGAACTCGGCACGGAACCGGGTCCGGCCCTGCGCACCCTGCATCGGCAGATCCTCGACAACGACCCCGCGCTCTCCCTCCCCGCCCCGCCGCCCGCAACCGGCGGCGCCACGGCCGCCGGCGGCGCCGGCCCCCTTCCGGTGCCGCGCCAACTTCCTTCCGCGCCGATCCAGTTCACCGGGCGCGAGCGCGAGATCGCCGCACTCGACCGGGCCCTGGCCGAAGGCCCGGCGGGACCGGAGGGCGCCGTCACCGGCCGTACGGTCGTGCTGAGCGGGATCGGCGGCATCGGCAAGACCTGGTTGGCCCTCCACTGGGCGCACCGGCATCGCCGGCGCTTCCCCGACGGCCAGTTGTACGTGGACCTGCGCGGCTTCGCGCCCCACCGGGACCCCCTCCCCCCGGCGCTGGCGATGGGATCCTTCCTCGACGCCCTCGGTGTCCCCCACGACACCCAGCCCGCCGAACCGCAGACGCGGCTCGGCCTCTACCGCAGCCTCGCCGCGGGAAAACGGCTCCTCATCGTCCTGGACAACGCCCGCGACGCCGAGCAGGTCCGCCCGCTGCTGCCCGGCTCCGGCCTCTGCACGGTGATCGTGACCAGCCGCAGCCGGCTGCCCGAACTCATCGCCGCCGACGGCGCCCGCCTCCTCGCCCCGGCGGCCCTCACCGACGACGAGGCCCGCGGCCTGCTCGCCCACCGCCTCGGCGGCCACCGGATCGCCCGGGAGGCCGGGGCCGTCGCCTCCATCGTCACCGCCTGCGCCGGGCTGCCCCTCGCACTCGCCGTCGTGGCGGCCCGGGCCCTGGCCAACCCCGCCTTCAGCCTGGCCATGCTGGCCGGTGAACTGCGCGACGCCGCCGGCGGGCTGGACGCCTTCGCCGAAGGCGGTACGGCACTCAGCCCGCGCTCGGTGTTCTCGTGGTCGCGCCGCGCCCTCAGCGACGACGCCGACCTGCTGTTCCGCCTCCTCGGCGTCCACCCCGGACCGCAGATCAGCAGGCCGGCGGCCGCCAGCCTGACCGGCTTCTGCCGGCACCGCACCGGCGCCGCACTCGGCGAACTGGTCCGCGCCCAGCTGATCACCGAACACCTTCCGGGCCGGTACGGCCTCCACGACCTGGTCCGCGCCTACGCCGCCGAGCTCGCCGACGACCCCGCGAACCGGGCGTCCCGCCACGACGCCCTGCTGCGCACGGTCAGCCACTACACGCACACCGCCCACGGGGCCGCCGCCCTCGTCGAGCGCCACCGCACGGACATCGCCCTTCCGCCCGTCCACCCCGGCGCCCACCCCGAGCCGCTGGCCGACAGCGCGGCGGCGCTGGAGTGGCTCGGCACCGAACGGCCCGTGCTGCACGCCCTCGTCGCCCTCACCACCGCCGCCGGACTCGACGGCCACACCTGGCCGCTCGCCTGGACCCTCTCCCACGTCCA
This sequence comes from Kitasatospora sp. NPDC059462, assembly GCF_042749955.1. Classification (NCBI taxonomy): domain Bacteria; kingdom Bacillati; phylum Actinomycetota; class Actinomycetes; order Kitasatosporales; family Streptomycetaceae; genus Kitasatospora; species Kitasatospora sp. NPDC059462. The sequence goes on from NZ_JBHYUU010000102.1 coordinate 2,698, forward strand.
TGCGCGCGACGGCTACCTGGACGCCTGGCTGTTCGCCCAGACCACCGGGCTGCAGGCGGCCGAACGGTTGGGCGACCGGCTCGGCCAGGCACTGTCCCACCGCGCGCTCACCCGGGTGCACACCCGGCTGGGCCACCACGCCGAGGCCGAACGCCACGGAACCGAGGCCCTCGCGCTCTTCACCGCCCTCGGTGACACCACCGGCCGGGCCCGGATGCACCTCGCCCTGGGCTGGATGCTCGACCAGCAGGGCCGCCACCCGGAGGCGCTCGACCACGGCACGGTGGCACTGGAGCTGTACCGGTCGGCCGACGACGTCGCGGGCCAGGCGCGCGCCCTCAACGCCGGCGCCTGGTCGCGCACCATGCTGGGCGACCGCGACCAGGCCCTGCGGCAGTGCGAGGAGGCCCTCGGCCTGCTGCGGAACACCGCCGACCGCCCCGGTGAGGCCGCCACCTGGGACACCCTCGCCCACGCGCACCACCGGTTCGCGGCGTACGACGAGGCCGTCCACTGCTACCGGCAGGCCATCGGGCTCTACCGGACGCTGGGCGACCGCTCCTGGGAGGCCCGCACCCTCGTCGGCCTCGCCGACACCCACGAGGCCGCCGGGGACCGCCCCGCGGCCCGGGCGGCGCTGCGTCAGGCCCTGGCCGTCTACGAGGACATCGGCCACCCCGGCGCGGAGCGCCTGCACGCCCGCCTCGCCGAGGGCTGACCGGCCGGGGACAGCGGGCGCGGGTGTCCCCGCCCCGGAGGAGAGCGCGCACCGGGCCGCGGAGTGCGCGGGGCGCAGCAGGCGGGCAACCGGCGGCGGGGGTGCTTCGTTCGGGGCCGTCGTGTACGGCCGGGACCGGGTTCGGGGGGGGCGGGTTCGGGGGGGCGGGTTCGGGGGGGCGGGCTGTCCTGGGCGGGGCGCAGAGCCACGGCCGGCCGGTCGGCCGGCTGGCCGGCTGGCCGGCTCACGGCCGATCGCGAGGACGCCGTCGCGCAGGCTGGTGGCCGGAGGTCGTCGGCCGGCTCGATGTGCGCCACTCCTCGGGTGTCGGCGAGCGCTGGTTCTGCCTGGGCGGCGGGGGCAGCGGTGCCGGGCCGTCAGCGGCATCACGTCCAACGGCCCGGCGGGCACCGGATCGGCGGGCAACGGCTCGATCGGCATCGGCGGCCAGGAGGCGTCCGGCGTCCGGTGGTGGGCGCGGACCGTCTGCATGGCGTGTGCTGCGGACCGCAGGGGCGCGCGCACCGCGGTCCTGCGGCCGAGGGCTCTGGGGCGTCGCCGGCGCCGCCTGGAGTGCGGTGGGCGTCGCCTGAGCCGGCGGCTGCCCGTGTCTACCGCGGTCCGACCAGTCCGCACTCGTACGCGAAGATCACTGCCTGTACCCGGTCCCGCAGGCCCAGCTTGGCCATGGCGCGGCCGAGGTGTTTCTTCACCGTGGGCTGTGCGAGGCCGAGGGAGGTGGCGAGTTCTGTGTTGGTCAGGCCGCGGGCGGCTCCCAGCAGGACCTCCCGCTCGCGCGCGGTCAGCGCGCGCAGCCGCTCCGCGTCGCCTCCGGCGCCGTCGTCGCCGGTGGCGGGGAGCCGGTGGGCGAAGCGGTCCAGCAGGCGCCGGGTCACCCGGGGGGAGAGTGCGGCGTCCCCCCGTGCCACGTCGCGGATCGCTCCCAGCAGTTCCTCCGGCCGGCTGTTCTTCAGCAGGAAGCCGGAGGCTCCGGCGCGCAGCGCCTCGAAGGCGTAGGTGTCCAGGTCGAAGGTCGTGAGTACCAGCACCCGTGTGCCGGGCGCTTCGCGCAGCAGCTGCCGGGTCGCCTCGATGCCGTCGGTGCCCGGCATCCGCACGTCCATCAGCACCACGTCCGGTCGCAGCCGCCGCGCCAGTTCCACTGCTGCCGCCCCGTCGGCGGCCTCTCCGACCGGTTCCATGTCCGGCTCGGCGCGCAGGATCATGCCGAAGGCCAGCCGCAGCAGTTCCTCGTCGTCCACCAGCAGTACCCGGACGCTCATGGCGTGCCTGCGGGGTCGAGCTGGACGAAGACCCGCCAGCCGCCGCCGGGCCGCGGGCCCGTTTCCAGTACCCCGCCGAAGGCGGCGGCGCGCTCCCGCATCCCGGTGAGGCCCCGCCCGGATTCGGCGGGTGCGTGCCCGGTGTCTGCGGGGTGCCCGGTGTCGGTCACCTCGACCGTGACCGCCCTGGGCGCGCAGGTCACCCGCACCTCGGCGCGCGAGCCCTGCGGCGCGTGGCGCAGCGCGTTGGTCAGGGACTCCTGGACGAGGCGGTGCACCGTCAGTTGCGCCGCGGCCGGTACCGTGGCGGCCTCGCCGTCCACGCGCAGCCGGGTCGCGAGGCCCGCGGCCTCCATCCGCTCGCACAGCGCCCCGAGTTGCCCGATCCCCGGTGGCGGCTGCCGGTCGTCCTCGGGGCCGGCGTCGGGGCCGGTGTCCTGGAGCAGGCCCAGGGCGCGGCGCATGTCGGTCAGCGCCTGCCGCCCGGTCTGTGCGATCCGGGCCGTCACGGCGGAGGCGTCGGCCGGCCGTGCGTGGCCGAGTGCGTCCGCCAGCGCCACCACCACCGACAGGCCGTGCGTGACGCTGTCGTGCAACTCCCGTGCGATCCGGGCGCGTTCCTCCTCCACCGCCCGGCGTTCCCGCTCGTCGCGGTCCCGTTCCAGCCGTTCCAGGCGCTGGGCCCGCGCGGCCCGCCGGATCCGGGTGTTCACCCCGAGCAGGGTGCTCGCGGCGACCGCCGCCGTCATGGCGGCGGCCGAGGCGAGGAACCGGCCCTCGGGTGCCCAGCGCGCCGCCGCCAGCACGGCCCCGGCCACCGCCACCAGGGCCGCCGCCCACGCCGACCGGGACGGCGCCCGCGCGGTCACCGTCCCGAGGGCGACCAGCAGCGCCGCGTCGGCCGGCAGCTGAACACCGAGCAGCCACTGCGTGAGCGCCGCGGCGGCGATCACCGCGAACGCGGCCCGCGGTGCCCGCCGCCGCCACACCAACGGCAGCACCAGGGCGGTCTGCAGGGCGTAGCCCGTGCCGTCCGTCACCCGTCCGGGCCCGAGCGTCACCAGGAACAGGGCCGCCGCGAGCGCGGCGTCCGCCACCAGGGGCGGCAGCCGTCCCGGCAGCCGGGCGAGGGTGCCCGGCGGGCCCGTCCGTACCGCGCCGGTCTCGGTCATCGTGTCCGTCCTCGCGTCCGCGTCGTCCGGCGTCCTCGCCGGAGGCCCACGGTAGGGCCCCCGTGGCCGTGAAGGCGTCCGCCCACCGGCGGAGACCGGGGGCTCCCCCGGGACACCGGGGGCTCCTGCGGGCGGAGGAGGGCACGGGCCCCTGGGGCGGCCCGTGCCCCTTCGCGGGATCGTCCCCCGGCAGGGCGCCTCGCGTCCCCGGTGGCGGAACGCTGGTGGTGACCCCGCAGCCGTACCGTCCGAGGAGCCCGCCCAATGCCCTTGACCCGCCGCGCCCTGCTCGGCACGCTCGGCGCCGCCGCGCTCGCCTCGGTGGCCGCCGCCCCGGCCCCGGGAGGCCGCCGCGCCGCGCCGGCCGCCGCTCCCGTCCCGCTGCGGCTGCCCGCGCCCACCGGGCCCTGGCCCGTCGGCACCGTCGCGCTGCACCTGATCGACGACAGCCGCCCCGACCCCCTCCTGCCCGCCAAGCCCTACCGGGAGCTCATGGCCGGCCTCTGGTACCCGGCGGAACCCGGCGGCGGGTACCCGACGGCCCCCTGGCTGCCGCCGGCCGCGGCGGGCGACTGGGACGCGCACTCGGCGCCGGCCCTCGGTGTCCGCGCCGGCGCCGCCGACTGGCAGGGGATCAGGACCCACGCGCGCACCGGCGCGCCCGTCGCCCGTCGCGCCGGCCGGCTGCCGGTGGTGCTGTTCTCCAGCGGCGACGGCGGCTCGCGCGCCCTGGGCACCACCCTGGTCGAGGAGCTGGCGAGCCGCGGCCACCTCGTCGTCGCCCTCGACTCCACGTACGAGGCCGAACAGGTCGAGTTCCCCGGCGGCCGGGTCGAACGGGCCCTCCCGCTGCCCGACGACCTCACCCCGGAGGTCATCGCCGCCCTTCTCGCCGGGCACTGCCGGGCCCGCCTCGCCGACGCCCGTTTCGTCCTCGGCGCGCTCGACCGGCTCGCCCGCGGGGAGCGCCCCGACACCGGCACCGGCCCGCTCCCGGACGGGCTCGCCGAAGCCGCCGACCCGGCCAGGACCGGCGTGCTCGGGCAGTCCCTCGGCGGCTGCGTCGCCGCCCAGCTCGCCCACGACGAGCCCCGCGTCCGCGCGGCGGCCGACCTCGACGGCGCGCTCCTGGGGCCCGTTGCCGACAGCGGCCTCGCCAAGCCCTTCCTGCTGATGGCCTCCGGGACGAAGAGCCTGCGCACCGAACCGAGCTGGGCCTCCTGCTGGGCGGCGTCCACCGGCCCCCGGCACGCCCTGCGGCTGCGGGACTCCGCGCACGGCTCGTACACCGACCTCCAGGTCCTCCTGCCCCAGCTCGTGCGCCGCCTCCCGGTCCCCGACGCGGACGCCCTCATCGGCACCGTCGACCCCCGGCGTTCCCTGGCCGCCCAGCGCACCGCCGTGACCGCCTTCTTCGCGCGGTACCTGGCGGGGCGGCCCAGCGGCTTCCTCGAACGGCCCGGTGACGACTGGCCGGAGCTGGAGGTGCTGCGCTGAACGGGCCCGCCCGGTACCCCTCGGGGCGCCGGGCGGCACGGCTCCTGAGGGTGTGGGCCGCGCCCGCACCGCCGCCTTCGCCGGCCACGATGGCGGTGCCGTTGTGCGCGAGTACGTCCGGTTCCTGCCCGCCGGGTTCCCGGACCGGCAGCGGCGGTCACCGCACGGGGCGCGGGCGGCGCGGCGGGCCGAGGGGCGCCGGAGCAGCGGCACCGTCACCGGCCGTGTCCCGCGGCCGGATCGGGGTCTTCGGCTTCTCCTGCCGTGCCGCGCGCCGGGTGGCTGCGGTGAACCGGCCGGCCGGCGTCTACCTCCGGTCCCCGTGACCGTCCGTCCCCGCTGTCGCGGCGAACGCCGCCGGCCGGTCCAGGCTCGCCCAGTGTCCGAACGGGTGGACCACCCACTGCGCCCGTCCGATGACACGGCGTTCGGGCACGAAGCCGCCGCCAGGATCGCCCAGGTGGTCGCGCGAATCGTGGGAGGTGCTGCGGCGGTCCCCCATCACCCACAGCTTTCCGTCCGGCACCACGACGTCGAAGGCCGTGTTCGACGGTTCGTCGCCTTCGGCCAGGTAGGAGGACTCGTCGATCGGCACGCCGTTGACGGTGATCGGCTCGCCCGGGCCGGTGCCGGCCACCCGGTCGCCGCCGACGCCTATGACGCGCAGGAAGTAGATCGTTTCACCGGCCGATGTCAGGCCCAAGTCCCGCCCCAGCGAACGCAGTCCCTCCAAGGGACCGTTCCGCTTGGCCGCCCCTCGCACGAAGTAGCCCCTGCCGTCGAAGACCACCACGTCACCGCGTTGGGGGTGGCCGTCGAAGGCGTACGCCAGCTTGTTCACGACCAGGCGGTCACCCGGTCGCAGAGTGTTCCCCATCGAGCTCGACGGCACCGCGAACAGGCGAGCCACGAAGGCGTTCAGCGGCAGGACGATCACGACACAGACACCCAGCAGCCGGAGCAGGCCGCGCAGGCGGGAACGGGTCCGCGGGCTCTCGGACGAGTCCGCCTTCCCCTCCGGCCGTGCCGCCCGGCCCTCGGCTTCACCGTGCTCGCTCACATCCATCCTCCTGACGGTCGATGCCGGACGGCGGCGCCCGCCGTACCCGTCGGCCCGAGCGGCGTGGCCCACTCGCTGTGGTCCGCGTCGGCTGCCTGCACCGCAACGGCGTCGACGAACGAGGACGGGGACGGGGACGAGGGCGCCAACGGAGCGGGTGTACCGATCATGGGGACATGATCGCAGCCGGCACCGACGACGTACCCGCCGAGCAGCGTGGAGGGCGTCCTGCCTGCGGCCGCTCCCGGGCCGAAAGGAGTGAGGAACTGGTGAGCGGTGTCGGCCGGCGCCTCAGGGGGCGATCACGGCCGGCCACGGACACCACCGCACCGCAACCCACCCCCCGATCCTCAGCTGCGGGTTGGCGCTCGTTCAGCGCGATCGCCACAGACATCGCCCCGGCCGGAGCGCCCGACCGCCGCGCCCGGTCAGAGGGTTTCCTTCGTCATCTGATCGATCGGCCGGTCTCTCGCCTGCCGCGGCCCCGATGGCGTTCCCTGCCGGGGCTCAGTCGGTCTCGATGCCGCGCGCGGCGAAGATCTCCGCCGCGTCCGGCACGGCAAGGACACCGTCCTCGACGAAGGTGACCTCCCGCAGGTTGGGCAGCAGGGCGAGATCGTCGAGCGAGCGGACGTCGAACAGGTCGTCCTCGCCGTCCCAGGCAGGGGCGCAGTGACGGAAGACGTCCGCCCCCGCGTCGAAGCACAGTTCCTCGACGCGGGCGAGCAGTGCGGCCGGGATCTCCAGGGATTCGAAATGGGCCCGGGACTCCGCCAGCACCTCCTCGTGCAGGCCGTTCTCCAGGACGTAGGACGCGGGGTCGCCGATCCCCCGCTCGGCCAGCTGCGCGGACACGTCGTAGACCGGGAGGAGCGGCTCGGGGCCGTACATGAGCTCCTCGATGACGAGCAGCTTGAGGTTGAAGTCGCGGAACTGGTTCATGGGGAATGGGTATCACGGAGGTACGACACGGGCTCCTGCCCGGTCGGCGGCCTCGATGCACTCGACGTCGACCTGGTCGGCGGCGCAGGCCGGCTCGGCGGCGATCGCCGTGCCCGGCTCCATCGATGCTCGGGCCTGCTGTTCTGCAGGGTCTCCGAGGTTTCCGGGGTCGGCGGTCCCCCGGCGTCCGGGGAGGTCTCCGAGGTGCCGGGAGCGCCTTGCGAGGTGACCATCGAGGTGTGCGCCCGGGTGCGTATGCGGATGCGGCCCGTCGCCGGGCGTGCGGGCTGCGGTCGCCGACCGAGGAGAGGTGTCCCCTCCGATGCAGATCGATCTCACCGGACGGATTGCGCTGGTCACCGGATCAACGGCCGGAATCGGTGCGGCGGCGGCTCGGAGCCTGGCCGCCGCCGGAGCCGATGTCGTGGTCAACGGCCGCAGTCCCGACCGCGTCAGCGAGACCGCGAAGCGGATCGGCGGGCGCGGGATCGCCGCCGATGTCGGTACGGCCGAAGGAACCGCCGAGCTGGTCCGGCAGCTGCCCGATGTCGACATCCTGGTCAACAACACCGGCATCTTCGAGACCAAGCCCGTCTTCGACATCACCGACGCGGACTGGCTGCGCTTCTACGAGGTCAACGTCCTCTCCGGGGTGCGCCTGGCACGCCACTACACGCCCCGGATGGTCGCGCGCGGCTGGGGCCGGGTGGTGTTCGTCAGCAGCGAGGCCGGTGTCCAGACCCCGCCCGACATGGTCCAGTACGGCATGACCAAGACCGCCCAGCTGGCCGTCTCCCGGGGCATGGCGCAGGAGGTGGCCGGCACCGGTGTCACGGTGAACTGCGTGCTGCCCGGGCCCACCATGAGCGACGGCGTGCTCGCCATGTTCGACGAGCTCTACCCCGGCCTCGACCCCGCCGAGCAGGAACGCCGCTACCTGGCGGAGAACCGCGCCGCCGCTTCGCTGCTCCGGCGCCTGATCCGCCCCCACGAGGTCGCCAACATGATCACCTACGTGGCCTCCGAGCACTCCTCGGCCACCACCGGCCGCGCCCTCGGCGTCGACGGCGGCCTGCTCCCGACGATCATTCCCTGAGCCGGCTGCCCGGCCGCTCGTCGGGGCGGGGGCCTGCCGGCACGGACATCGGGCGAGGGCCGCCCGGGCCCGGGCCCGGGCGGGGGGCCCGGGCAGGGGGCCCGGGCAGGGGGCCCGGGCAGGGGGCCCGGGCAGGGGGGACCACTTGCATTAGCCCGCGTGTGCAATTATTGTTTTCACACGTAAGGCGCTTCTGCATCTATGCGGTGCGGGTGCCCTGTCTCCGGCCCTGCGGAACGCCGCCGCGCGCCCTCGCGCGGCCCCGCCCGCAGCGCCGCCGCCCCTCACAGGCGCACCCTCCACTCGCGCCTCGCCCCGGCCCGGGGCACCGTCAGGCCCTTGGCAGCACTGATCGAAAAGGCATCGTCATGACCCTCAAGGACATCCTTCCCGGCCAGATCGGCTTCGGCACCGCCCCGCTCGGCAACATGTTCCGCGCGATCCCCGAAGCGGAGGCCGCCGCCACCGTCGAGGCCGCCTGGCAGCAGGGCGTGCGCTACTACGACACCGCCCCCTTCTACGGCGCCGGCCTGTCCGAGACCCGCCTGGGCGAGGTGCTGTCCACCAAGCCGCGCGACGAGTACGTCCTGTCCACCAAGGTCGGCCGCGTCATCCTCGACGAGGTGGAGGAGGGCGAGCGCGACCTCGGCGAGAAGGGCGGCATCTTCGAGCACGGCAACCCCAACAAGGTCCTCCACGTGTGGACCGCGGAGGCCACCGAGCGCTCCATCGAGGACAGCCTCAAGCGCCTGGGCACCGACCGCCTGGACATCGTCTGGGTGCACGACATCGCCCAGGACTTCCACGGCGACCAGTGGCTGAGCAAGTTCGAGGAGGCCCGCACCGGCGCCTTCCGCGTGCTGTCCCGCCTGCGCGACGAGGGCGTCATCAAGGCCTGGGGCCTGGGCGTCAACAAGACCGAGCCGATCGAGCTCACCCTCGCCCTCGACGAGCCGCAGCCCGACGGCTTCCTGCTCGCCGGCCGCTACACCCTCCTCGACCACGACCACGCCCTGCAGCGCCTGCTGCCCCTCGCCCAGGAGCAGAACGTCGACATGGTCGTCGGCGGCCCCTACAGCTCCGGCGTGCTGGCCGGCGGTACCCACTTCGAGTACCAGCCCGCCCCGCAGCACATCCTGGACAAGGTCGCCCGCCTGAAGGACCTGACCGCCAGGCACGGCGTGTCCGTCAAGGCCGCCGCCCTGCAGTTCTCCCTCGCCCACCCGGTCGCCGCCGCCGTCATCCCCGGCGCCACCAAGCCCAGCCGCATCGCCGAGGACATCGCCGCCCTGGACGAGGACGTCCCCGCCGCGTTCTGGCAGGAGCTGCGCACCTCCGGCCTGGTCAGCCCGGCCGCCCCGCTGCCCCACGGCGCCTGAGCCACACCCCCCACCCCCGCACACCACCCCCACCGCAGTACACAGGAGAAACGATCATGGCTTCCACCTCCGTCAGCCGCGTCGTCCCCGGCACCCCCGAGCAGGTCTGGAACCTCATCGGCGGCTTCGACGCCCTGCCCGACTGGCTGCCCTACATCCCGGAGAGCGTCGCCGTCGAGGGCGGCCGGGTGCGGCAGCTGAAGAACCCCGAGGGCGAGGTGATCGTCGAGCGCCTCGTGGACTTCAACGAGACCGAGCGCCAGTACAGCTACGCCATCCTCCAGGCCCCGTTCCCGGTCGACGGCTACGTCTCCACGATCCGCGTCCACGCCGTCCCCGGCCGCGACGACGTCACCGAGGTCCAGTGGTCCGGCCGCTTCAACCCCAAGGGCGCCACCGAGCAGGAGACCGTCGACCTCTTCCACGGCATCTACGCCGACGGCCTCGACGCCCTGGACAAGACCCTCGCCGGCTGAACCGCACCGCCGAGGCGGCACCCGGCCCCGTGGCCCGCACGCGCACCCCGCGCGTGCGGGCCGCGGGCATGCGGGCCGCGGGCGTGCGCGTTCCGGACCGCGCGGTCGCGGCGCTCAACGACGGCGCCCGCCGGCCGGGTCCTCGTCGAGGACGCGGCGGTGCACCTGCTTCAACACGAGGACCAGCGCGAGGAGCACCGCGTCGAGCAGCAGCACGGACGCCAGCGGCGGCAGCCACCTCGCCGCCAGGCCCGCGACGGCACAGGCCAGGCAGGCGAGCAGCCGCGCTCCCCAGGCCCGGCCGGTGGAGGTGTAGTACCACCAGGCCTGGGTGATCACGTAGAGGACCGGGCCGCCGAACAGCAGGAGGCTGAGCGTGGTGCTGCCGGGCCCGGTGGGGTGGGCGACGGCGAGTTCGGCACCGACGGCCAGGGCGACCAGGCCGGCGAGGGTGGGGTACTGGGGGCTGACGGCACGCCGCACGGGCAGCAGCCGGTCGGCCGTGGTGGCGACGTGCCGCGCGAGGATCTCCTCGCCGCCGCGGAAGTAGCTCGCGCACAGGCACACCAGGGCGACGAACACCCCCAGGCCCGTGACCACGGTCGGGACGTCCACCGGGGCGGCGGAGACCGCCGTGCCGAGGGTCAGGACGGTCTCGCCGAGCTGCACGATGATGAACAGCCGGATCCGCTCCACCATGTGCTCGGCGTCGAACACGAGGTCCCGCGAGACCAGGACGTTGCCGGGCAACGGGTGCGCCAGCCACACGCCGGTCATGTCGACGGCCGCGGCGGCGGCCCGGAACGGTGGTGGTGGCAGGTAGGCAGGCCGGAGTCGGCCGGGCGGGTGTGCCCGCCACCGGTACCGGGGCGCGGCGCGGCCCGGCGCGGCCGATCAAGTGCGCCGGGGTTTCAGAGGCCTCCTCCCCCGGGCCCGTAGCCGCCGTCCCCGATGTTGCCTCCCGGCCCGCCCGGGCCACCGGCGCAGATCGCCAGGCCGACGGACAGCACGACGAGGGCGGCCACCGCGAGCAGGGCGCGCAACCATGTCGGCAGGGGATCACCGAACAGCAGCACGGCGAGGAACCCCAGACCGGCGGGCACCATCACCGCGACACCGACGAGCTCGTTGTTCTCCATACGCCCCCCGAGGCGGAACACGGCCGGCCCTGCGCTGCCGTACCGGGGGTTCTACCCACCCCGGCGACGCCGTGCACCGCTCGCGAGGGGCATCGCAGGGGGGAGCCGCCCGGTGGGCCGGGCCTGTCGGGTGGCCGGGGGGGGGGG
>NZ_JBHYUU010000102.1:13702-30514 GCF_042749955.1 Kitasatospora sp. NPDC059462
GTTCTACCCACCCCGGCGACGCCGTGCACCGCTCGCGAGGGGCATCGCAGGGGGGAGCCGCCCGGTGGGCCGGGCCTGTCGGGTGGCCGGGGGGGGGGTACGCGGCCCTGCGGTCGGAGAACCTTTCACGGGCGCGCCGGCTGTTCGCTCGGCTACGGGGCGAAGGGGCCCGGGGCGGTGAAGGCGTGGGCGGCGAAGCGCTGGGCGATGTGGTGGTGGGTGGCGGCGTCCGGGTGGAGCTGGTCGGGCAGGGGGAGGGTGGTGGCGTCGGCCTCGCCGTAGAGGTTGCGGCCGTCGAGGTGGTGGAGGTTCGGGTCGTCGGCGGCGCGCTGTTCGACGATGCGGGCCAGTTCGTCGCGGATGACGCCCAGGGTCAGCTTGCCGCTCGCGCGCTCGGCGGGGTCTCCCGTCGCGAGGAAGCGGACCTGTCCGGCGGCGAGGGCAGCGAGGTCGAGGGTGCAGGGGCCGGGTGTGTCCTCGACCGCGGGGCACAGGATGGGCGAGACGACCAGCAGCGGGGTGTCGGGATGTCCCTCGCGAATGGTGTCGAGGAAGCCGTGGACGGCAGGGGTGAAGGCGCGCAGGCGCATCAGGTCCTGGTTGACCACGTTGATGCCGATCTTGATGCTGATCAGGTCGGCGGGGGTGTCCCGGAGGGTGCGGGCGGTGAAGGGGTCGAGCAGGGCGTTGCCGCCCAGGCCCAGGTTGATCAGCTCGACGTCTCCGGCGGCGGCGGCGAGGGCGGCCCAGGTGGTGGTGGGGCTCGCGGCGTCGGAGCCGTGGCTGATGGAACTGCCGTGGTGCAGCCAGACCCTGCGGCCCCGGTCCGGTGCGGGCTCGACGGGGGCGTCGGTCCGCAGGGCGAGGAGTTCGGTGGTCTCGTTGTAGGGCAGCCAGATCTCGATGTCCTTGATCCGGTCGGGCAGGCCGTCGAAGCGCAGGGTGCCGGCGAGGCCGGGGCGGTGCTCGGCGGTCCTGGTGGCGATGTCGATGGTCAGCGTGTCGCCGCCGGCCACGCTCGCCCGGCCGGTGAGGCGGCCGTCGACGAGCAGGTCGTAGAGGCCCTCGGGCCGTGCGGGCAAGCCCGTGTAGAGGGTCTTGGTGGGGATGGTGTCCAGTTCGAGGGCGGTGGCGCGGGTGCGGAAGGCCAGGCGGACGCCTGCGGGCTGGGACTGTGCCCTGGCCAGTTGCGGGTCCGTGCACTGGGCGCGGGCCCAGGCGGGCAGCCGGTGGGGCAGCAGGCCGCGCCCGGTCCGCTCCGGGGCGAGGGCCCCGCGCAGCAGGTCGGCGGTGATGGGCGTGGTGATCCAGGTGCGCGGATCGTGCTGGTGGTCCATGGTGTCGGCCTGTCCGTCGGGGTTGTCGTGAGGGGGCGGTTCATGCGCCGGGGGTGCCGGTGGCGGGGCCCTCACCGGTGGGTGTGCAGGTCCCGCGGGGACTCCCAACAGGACGTCTAGATGTCTAGATGTCGGCGATGCTATCCCCCGTCGAGCGGCCGCCGGATGAACGAGCGGGGAACTTCACGGATCGCGCGCCGGGGGCCGGCCGCGCACTTCGACGCCCATGGGCCGACGGTCCGCCAGGTGGTCGCCGAGCCCGAACGCGCGGGCGCGGTGGAGGAGGTCCGGCGCGCGGTCGGGGTCCGGCGCGGGGCGGGGTCGTCCCCGATGTTGCCCCCCGATCCCCCTGCGCGGATGGCCGGGCCGACGGACAGCACGACGAGGCGGACCACCGCGGGCAGGACGCGCAACCGCGGAGGACGGCCGTCGTGGAGGGCGGGGCGGACCAGCACGGCGCCGGGGGTGAGCGGCCCGGTGAGCCGGTGACGCAGGCGGTGGTCCGGTCCGGGTGGGACGGGCCGAAGGCGGCGGGTGAGGACGTCCTGTCCGTCGGGGGCGTTCCCGCGTACGGCGGCCGTCGTGCACCACGCCGGAGCGCTACCGCGGGCGCCGCGCCGCGGGCCGGTCATGGTCGGCCAGCCGTTGCGGGCGGAACGGCTGCCCCGGTGGGGAGCGGCCCCGCAGTCGGCGCCCGCGGGTGTCTCAGGTCCCGGCCGGAAGGGTCCGCACGAAGACGTCCGAAACGCCGTAGCTCTTGCCGGGGACGATGGGCATCCCCGATTCGAAGGCGAAGGCGGCGCCGTCACCGGTCATCGCCACCGGCCCGGGAATCGCGCCGACCGGGCTGCCGTCCGACCAGACGCTCACGATCTGCACCTGGTCGGTCTCCCGCTTCCACATGAAGATCGGCGGCACCAGGTGCGGCGGCCGCCCCTCCGGGCTGTCCGGCATGAGGAGCACGGTCCGGCCGTCGGCGCTGAGCGAGGCGCAGCTGGTGATGTTGGTGAACGGGGTCGGGCGGGTGGTACCGGTCGCCACCTCGCGGATGAACGTGGTCGACTTCTGGTCGTTCGCCGTCACCGGGCTGCTGTCGGTGCGGTTGAAGAGCACCAGCCCGCCGTCCGCGCTGAGGGACAGCCGGCCGCTCAGCGTCCGCTCCGGGGTCGACCCGTCGTGCGCGACGTCCACGATCTGGCGCTCGCCGGTGTTCCGGTCGAGGAGGTGGACATGGCCGGTGGAGGGGGAGCCGCGCCTGATGTAGGTGTACGCGATGCGCTGCCCGTCGTCGCTGACGACGGGTCCGGCCGCGTCGTAGAACTCGGTTCCGGTGTTGGGCCGGCTCACCCATTGCGTCGTGCCGTCCAGCAGGTCGCGCACGTACACCCGGATGCCCTGGTCCGCCCCCGGTCCCGAGGGGGCGCCCGCCGAGAACACGACGTAGCGGCCGGAGCCGCTGATCCGGGCGGTGAGTGTGTAGCCGCCGGTGTAGTCGCCGAGGTCCACGTCCACCCGCCGGGTGACGCCGGTCGGCAGGTCGCGCACGTACATGCCGTTGTCGTTCGACCGGATCACGACCCGGTCGCCCGCGGCGCTGAAGTCCTGCACGACCCCGGGGACGGCTCCGATCCTCACCCTCTCCACGGTGCCTTCCTGCAGGTCGCGCAGGTATCCCCGGGGCTGGTTGCCGGGGAGCGGTGAGTCGAAGGGCACGAGGTTCGTCGCCCACGAGGTGAACGCGACGTACCTGCCGTTGCGGCTGATCACCGCGTTGCCCGACCCCCCGTTGGCCTGCGTCCCGTCGGTGGCCCTGCTGACCCACACCGTCCCGGTGCCGCCGGCCGCGGGATCGGCGGCCGCCGTCCCCATCGGCAGCAGCGCCGCCAGCAGGCCGGCCCCCAGCACGCGCGTCATCGCGGGTAAAAGCCTTCGCATTGTCCCCTCCTGAGCATCGGTGGCCCCGGCCCGACCCCCCTGCCGGCGCATGCCGCGATACAACCGCAGCGGGCCTGGGGCCGACAATCAGCCCGATGACGTACAACCTCGGGGACGCCTCGGTCGTCGGGGCCGCCGGGCAGCCGTGCGCACCCCTCGCCGGACGCCACCCCTGGTGCGGGTGGGGCTGTGGTGGAGGGTTGCGGCCGGCGGTTCGGGGCACGGCCCCGCCGAGGTTGCCGAAGACGGCACGGTGGCCGGCGGGGGGTTGCTCGTGAGGAGCGGTGTCACGTCGATGCCGGGCGGCTGTCGATGCCGGGAGGCTGTCGTGGCCGGGAGGCGGTCGGCTCCGGTGGTGGTGGCGTCGGGCACGGTGGCGGGGGTCAGAAACGCCGCCAGCGGGCGGAGGCGAACGAGAAGGCGCCGAACAGCAGCAGGCCCACCGCCGTGGCCGTGAGCAGTCCCGGGCCGGCGGGCGTGGCGGCGAAGGAGCGCAGGGTGTCGTCGATGCCCTTGGCGCGGTCCGGGTCGAACCGCACGGCCGCGGTGATGACGAAGACCCCCACTGCGGCGAACACCGCGCCGCGCGCCGTGTTGCCGACGATCCCGCCGGCCGTGACGGCGGCCCGGGTCCGCGGGCCCATCGCGCCGGTGTCCAGCTTGCGCAGGAACGTGCGCAGGAACGCACGGACGGCGATCCCGGTGCCGACCCCGACCAGGACCGCGCCGGCCGCGCCGACCAGGACGCGGCCGCCGGGCAGGCCGAGTGCGGTGGCCGTCCAGTCCTTGGACGTGCGGTCGCTGTCGGAGGCGGCGCCGACGCCCGCCGCGAAGACGGCGGTGCTCCAGCAGACCGAGGCGTAGAACGCCGCGCGCCCGGCGTCGAGGAGCCTGCTGCCCGGCTTCCCGTGCCCCTGGCCGCCGGCCGCGGCGCTCACCGCGCGCCACAGCGCCATGCAGGCGAAGCCTGCGGCGAGCAGCCACAGCAGTGCCCGGCCGAAGGGCTGGTCCGCGATCCGCTGGAGCGCGCCCTGGCGGTCGGCCTCCTCGGAGCCGCCCCGGCCCAGGGCGATCCGCAGGGCGAGGTAGCCGACCAGGACGTAGACGACGCCGCGGGCGGTGAAACCGGCCCGGCCCGCCGAGCGCGGGAACCGCTCGTTCCAGGCCGGGTGCCGGCGCCGGGCGTGCTGTGCGGTGGACACCATGACTCCTCCTCCGTGGGGAGCGCGTGCTGCGCCCGGCGGCCCGTGTGCCCGCCTCCGCGGCGGGTACACGTGGGCGGCGTTGCGCCGCTGCGCCGCTGCACCGTTGCACCGTTGCACCGGGACGGCTCGCCGGCCGGGGCCGTGCCGGTCGTCCGTCCTCGTGGCGCGGACGGGACGTCATGGTCGTCCTGGGGCCATCGGGTTCGTCCGGGACCGTCGCGCGTGGCGGTCCCGGGGGGGGCGGTGAGCATGGGGCGGTGAGCGAGGGGTGGTGGGATCGTGCGTCCGTGGGCCCCGGTCAGGAGCGGGGCGGCAGGCGGTGGAGCCGGACGTCGAGGAGCCGGCCGTCGTCGGCGCGGGCCGTGAGGAAGGTCGCGAACGGCTGACGGCGGCGGTCCGTGGGCGAGCCGGGGTTGAGCAGCCGCAGGCCGCCCGGGGTGGTGGTGTCCCAGGGGATGTGGCTGTGGCCGAAGACCAGGACGTCGGTGTCGGGGAACCGCGCCTCGCACCGCTGCTCGCGCCCGTGGGCCGGGCCGCTCTCGTGCACCACGGCGAAGCGCAGGCCCCGGAGTTCGACGCGGGCGGTCCCGGGCAGGCGCTCGCGCAGTGCGGGCCCGTCGTTGTTGCCGTGGACGGCGACCAGGCGCGCGGACCGCGCCAGCAGCAGGTCGAGGGTGGCGGTGTCGACCCAGTCGCCGGCGTGGAACACCACGTCGGCCTCGTCCACGGCCGCGAGCAGCGGTGCGGGCAGGTGCCGCGCACGCGTGGGGACATGGGTGTCCGAGGTGATCAGCAGGCGCATCCGGGACTCCGGCGGGGCGGCGGGTGGCGGGTGGCGGGTGGTGGGTCCGGGTGGTGGGTGATGGTGGTGGGTCCGATCCTGCCCGGACCGCATCGCCGGGGGTGGGCGCAACGCCGGGTCACGACGCCCGCCCGGCCGGGGCCGCGTGGGGCGAACCGTTCCCGGCGGTGTCCGGCGTCCCGGCGGGCGGTGCCGTGCGGTCGGTAGCATCGGCCGCATGGCGGAGCGGGTGGAGCAGGCGGGGCCGGGCGAGCGGGCGGGGTGGCTGGACGAGCACGAGGACGAGGTCTGGAGCGGCTTCTTCGAGACCCAGGTGCTGTTCTGGCGCCGCCTCGCCCAGCAGTTGCAGCAGGAGACCGGCCTGTCCGAGCCGGACCTCGCCATCCTCCAGGCCCTGTCGGCCGCCCCCGGCGGGAAGCTGCGGCCCTACCGGCTGAGCGGGGTCACCCAGTTCGAGAAGAGCCGGCTGCACCACCACCTGACCCGGATGGCCGGGCGCGGCCTGGTCACCCGCGAGCCCTGCCCGGGGGCCGGGCGCGGCGCCGTGGTGGCCCTCACGGAGGAGGGCCGGGCCGCCGTCGCCGCCGCGCTGCCCCGGCGTGCGGCGCACATCCGCCGCTGGCTGACCGGTCCGCTGACGGAGGATCAGCGGCGGGAACTCGTCGGCATCTGCGCCGACTTGACGCAACGACTGAAGGACGACCGGCCCGCACCCTGAAACCCGCCGAAGCCGGTTGACGTGTCAACCCAGCGCGCCCATGCTTGGGTTGACACGTCAACTCGATGCCGTACCGGGGGGACCGCCGTGCGCTTCCTGCTCCTGCCCCACCTTCCCGACCGGTCCAAGCCGGACCACGACCAGCTGCGCGAACTCGTCGACTACGCCGTGTTCGCCGAGGAGCTGGGCTTCGACGCCTACGGCATCGGCGAGCGGCACGACCGCCCCGCCGTCTCCAGCTCCCCGCCCGTCCTGCTCGCCCACATCGCCGCCCTCACCTCGCGGATACGGCTGTTCACCGCCGTCACCACCCTCGGCATGCTCGACCCGCTGCGCGCCTACGAGGACTACGCCACCGTGGACCACCTCGCCGGGGGCCGGCTGGACCTGATCGTCGCCAAGGGCGCCTACCCGCGTTCCTCGCGCCTGTTCGGCGTCACCCGGGAGAACCAGTGGGAGCTGCTGCAGGAGAACTACCTGCTGTTCCGCCGGCTGTGGCGGCAGGAGCGGGTCACCTGGCAGGGCCGGCTCGGCCGCTCGCTGGAGGACGCCGAGGCGCTGCCGCGCCCCTTGCGGCCCGAGATCCGCATCTGGCACGGCGCCGGGAGCAACCCGGACTCCGCCGACTTCGCCGCCCGCCACGGCGACCCGCTGTTCACCCCCAACGGCGCCGGCGCCATCGGCCCGTACGCCGCGATCGTGCGCCACTACCGGGAACGCTGGGCGGCGTACGGCCGCGACCCGGCGCGCGCCCTGGTCGGCGCGGGCACGGCGGGCTACTTCGGCGCCCGCACCTCGCAGGAGGCGGTGGCGCGTTACCGCCCGGTCTTCGAGGCCCGGCTGAAGGTCAACCGGGCCTTCGACGGTGCCTCGATCCGTTTCGACACCGTCGAGGAGTGGATCGAGCACGGCCCGGTGCTGGTCGGCAGCCCCCAGCAGATCGTCGAGAAGGTGCTGGGCCAGCACGCGCACTTCGGCCACGAGCTGCTCCACCTGCACGTGGACGGCGAGGTCCTGGACCGCGCCGACTATCTCGGCACGCTGGAGCTGTTCTTCGCGGAGATCGCCCCGGTGCTCCGCCGCGAACTGCCCAGCCGCCCGCTGGACGAGGCGTAGCGGCGCAGGGGCCGGCCGGAACGGCCTGACCCGTCCGATCGAGGTCGGGCGGCTTTTTCAGGGGCGTTCGACCGGCCGGTACGGCTGTTGGTCGTGGCTGAGATGCAGGGACCGGTCGACGTAGCGCCAGGCGACGGTGCGTCTGCTCAGCGCCCATGCCGGGGAGCCGTGCCGGGCCTTTTCCACCCAGGTCCGGAGCTCGGGGAGCGCCTGTTCGCGCAGCACCTGGCGGGCGGTGGCCCGCTCGCTGCTCGCGACGGGGCCGATGGTGATCCACACGCTCGACCACCAGTCGGGAGGCAGGCCGGTGCCGTAGTTCGAGCCGGCCGGTGGCACCCACCTGGCCCTGAGGAGGGTTCCGTCCGTCCGGTGGTGGTCGGAGAAGCCGATCCGGAGGGTGCTGGAGGGCCTCTCGCCGAGGGCGGAGCAGATGTCCGTCGAGGTGAGCGGCCACGACAGGTGCCGCGGCAGACGGCGGTTTCGAGCTGGCACGCGCCCGAGAATCGCAGAGGTCCCGGTCGGGGCACCAGGGGATTTCGGCCCGGCCCTCCACGGGGCCGGCCGGATGGCGCCGGCGGCGATCCGCCGGGCACGGCTAGCCGGTGGGGGTGGTCGGGGGTGGTTCGGCAGCGGCCGGAGGTGCGGCGGTGCGGTGGCGTCGGCGCCGGGCTGTGCGCAGGGTGAGGCCGCTGCCGGCTGCGGCGGTGACGAGGACGGCGCTGACGCCGCCTGCGGCGGCGAGGATGTAGGGGAGGTTGCTGTCGAGGTGGTCCTCGTTGATGCGCAGGTAGGTGAGGCCGACGGTGGTGGAGGCGAGGGTGGCCAGGGCCGTCGTGACGGTGGAGGTGACCAGGGCCTCGGTGAGCTGGACGGCGGTCAGGCGGCGGCGGGCGATGCCGAGGGCGCGCAGGGCGAACCATTCCCGGCGGTGTCCGGCGTCCTCGGCGAGGGTCAGGACGGCGCCGAGGACGGTGATGGCGGCGGCGACGGTCAGCCCGAGCAGGACCCAGCTGCCGGTGCCGTCGAGGACCTCGGACAGCTGGTAGGAGTTGACCAGCCGGTAGGCGGGTGAGGAGGAGACGACCCAGGTTCCGGCGCTCTCCCAGGCGGCGGCGTCCACGGGGATGCGCATGTAGGTGGAGATCAGGAACGGGGTGCCCAGCGCGGCGAGGGCGCCGTCGTCGGGCGGCAGCACCATGAGGGCCTCGACCGGGGCGTCCGAGCCGGACGGCAGTTCCAGGGTCGTGGCAACGGGCGGAATGCTCGCCTGCCGTGTCCGGTCGGCGGAGCGCAGGATCAGCTCGCCCCCCACATCCGGCGCTCCGCCCACGTGCGGTGAGTCAGCGGTGCGCAGCATCATCCGGCCGCCGGTGCAGTCGGGGAGGGGCCCGGCCAGGAGGGTTTCCAGCTGGGGGCAGGTGGCGACGAGCGCGGTGTGGGCGGGGCGGGTGGCGGGGTCCTGTCCGGGGGACCACAGGGCGACGGCGGGGACGGGGCCGCGGACGGCGTCCGGTGGCTCGCCGAGCCGCAGGGGCACGGCTTCCAGGGTCTCGGCCCTGGCGAGGAGGTCGGTGTGGCCGGCGGCCCGGGCGGCTGCGGCCCAGGGCAGGTTGGGCTGGGCCATGACCTGGGAGACCGGTTGGGCGGCGCCGACGGCGAAGACGGCGATGCCGACCATTCCGGCCACGCGGAAGCGGGTCTGCGGGTCCGCCGCCAGCCGTCGCATCGCCAGCAGCCAGATGACGCCGGCCTCGATGCGGCCCAGGAGCCGGGCCAGCCACTGGCCCGCCCAGGCGGCTGCGCTGGGCAGGCCGGTGCCCAGCAGCACGATGGCGGTCCACAACAGCGGGTCGCGGGCCTTGTGCCGGGCGTAGGCCGCCGCGAGGAGCAGCAGTCCGGCGCCGAACAGCAGCGCCACCCAGGGGCTGGTGAGCCGGACCGGTTTGAGGAAGCGCACACTGCGTGAGGCGCGGTCGGAGCCGGCCGCGGTGGCCGCGCCCAGAATCGCGGCGAGAGCGGTGACCCCGAGGACGGCGAGTGCCGACCGTCCGGTCGGCACGTGCAGGTCGGCGCCGAACAGGCGGCGGCCGGTGACCGGGAGGGCGAAGGTGTCCGGCAGCAGGAGGGGCCAGGCGAGCGCGGCCAGCAGTGCGCCGGCGGCGACCGGTGCGGCGCTCTCCAGCGCGCCGGCCAGCCGGGCGTGGGCGGCGGGCAGGCCGAGCAGGCGCAGGGCCTGGTAGCGGGTGGTGCGGACCTGGCGGCCGAAGCGGCTCGCGGTCAGGACGAGGGCGAGCGCGGGCATGACCAGGAACAGCATGCACCCCAGCGCCGGGTACCAGCCGAACCCTGGTCCTCCCCTGTCGCCGAAGCCCGTCAACGGGCCCTGCTGGGTTCCCAGTTCCTCCGGTGGCACGCCGACGTAGGCGAGCAGTTGGCCCGCGCCGGCGACGGCGGTTCGGGGAAGGACGTCGGTGTCCACCGTGGCGAACCACTCGGCGAGCGGGGAGCCGGTGCTGTGGATCAGTTCGTCCAGCGCGGGGCTGACCAGGGCCTGTCCCGGACGCGGCCAGGCGGAGATCCCCGGCGGGAACGGCCCGCGGCCGTCCGGGTCGGCGACCCGGACGATCTTGATGCGGCGGCCGTCGTGGTGGTGCTCCACTTCCGTCCACCCGGTCTCGGCCACCCCCTGCCTGCTGAACACCGGCTCGCCGCCGAAGCCGGGCGGCGGACCGAACACCGGCACCATCGCGCCGGAGCGGGCGCTCTCGCGTCCCTGCATCGCCGCCGCGCCGAACGTGGCCAGCACCCCCAGTGCGGCCACCGCACCGACCAGGGTGAGCAGCGCGACCCGGCGCCGCGCCCCACGGGACAGCACCGTGCGCCACGCGACCGCCACGGCCGTCGCCCAGGACGCGCTCACGCGGCTTCCACCACCCGTCCGCCGGCCAGGACCACGGTCCGGTCGGTGCGGGCCGCAAGGAGGCGGTCGTGGGTGACCAGCACCACCGCCGCCCCGTGCTCTCTGGCCTGTTCCAGGAGCAGGCCGAACACCACCTCGGAGTTGTGGTCGTCCAGGGCGCCCGTCGGCTCGTCGGCGAAGACCACGTCCGGGCGGTGCACCAGCGCACGCGCGATCGCCGCGCGCTGCAACTCGCCTCCGGACACCTCCCCCACGGTCCGGCGCCCCAACCGGCCGATCCCGAGCGCGTCCAGCTGCTGCGCCGCCCGCCTGCGTGCCTCGCCGGCCCGCACGCCTTGCAGGCGCACCGGCAGCGAGACGTTCTCCAGCAGCGTCAGCTCCGGCACCAGGTCTCCGAACTGGAAGACGAAGCCGAAGTGGGAGCGGCGCAGTTCGTCGCGCTGGCGGGCCGTCATGTTCTCGACCGGCCGGTCACGGAAGAGGACGCTGCCGCTGTCGGCGAGGAGGAGTCCGGAGAGGCAGTGGAGCAGGGTGGTCTTCCCCGAGCCGGAGGCGCCCACCACTCCCACCACCTCTCCGGGGCCGATGCTCAGATCGACTCCTGCCACCGCGGGGGCCGGGCCGTAACTCAGGTGCAGGGCCCGGGCTTGCAGGACTGGTGGCACGCGTTCACTCCTCGCGGCGGCCGGTGAACCGACGGATCAGGTGGTGGTGGCGACCCACCTTGCTGCGGGCCGAGTGGTCCGAGTTGAACGAGTAGTGGACGTAACAGTAGTCACTGTCGTTGTGGTCGACGTCCCGGATGCTCCCGGCGCCCCGTGCGCGCCTCCGGTCGGTCCCGTGTGCGTGCCGCAGGCCCGGAGCGCGGTGCTCCGGGCCTGCGGTGGGTGCGGGGGGGGCGGGTCAGATCATGTGGAGGCCGCCGTTGACCTGGATGGTCTCGCCGTGGACGAAGCTCGCCGCGGGGGAGCACAGGAAGGTGATGACGGAGGCGACCTCCTCGGGGCGGCCGAGGCGGCCCATGGGGGTGGCGGCGAGGGCGTCGTGGCCGCGGGTGGCGACGTAGTCGCGGGTCATGGGGGTCTCGATGATGCCCGGGGAGACGGTGTTGACGCGGGCGTGGCCGCCCAGTTCCCAGGCGAGGCTGCGGGAGAAGGCGAGCAGGGCGCCCTTGGTCGCGGCGTAGTGGGCGTGGCGGATGCTGCCGCGGTGGCCCGCCATGGAGGCGAGGTTGACGATGGCGCCGTTCTTGTTGAGGTGCGGCAGGACGGCGCGGGTGAGGAAGAAGACGCCGTCGAGGTTGACGGACACGACGGTCCTCCACTGCTCGTCGGTCATGTCGGCGACGGCCTGTTCGGGGTAGATCCCGGCGGCGGGCACCAGGAAGTCGACCGAGCCGAACTCCTCGACGGCGGCGGCGACGAAGGCGGTGTTGCTCTGCGCCGAGGCCGCGTCCAGGTGCCGGGTCAGCACCCGGCCGGCGCCGGGCCCCAGGGAGGCGGCGAACTCCTCCAGGGCCGCCGGGTCGAGGTCGCCCAGCGCCAGGTGGGCGCCGGCCGCGTGGAACTGGCGGGCGACCTCGCGGGCGATGGCGCCGCCCGCGCCGGAGAGCAGCAGGGTCCTGCCGTGGAAGGGGGTGGGGTCACTCGGCGGTGTCATTCTCGTCCTCGCGAAAGAGTTCGGGGTGCTGGACCAGCTGGAGCCGCGTGCGGCGGATGTGTCCGGTGAGGAAGCGTTCGGCGTCCTCGGGGTCGCCGCGCCGGATCGCCTCGATGATCAGGCGGTGTTCGGCGTGGATCAGTTCCCAGCCGGTGGCGTCGGTGATGCGGGCGAACGCGCGGCGGTAGTGCTGGGTGGTGTTCCAGAAGCGGTCCACCATCTCGGTGAGCTGGCCGGCCGGGCAGCCGGCGTAGGTGAGCAGGTGCAGGCGGCGGTCCAGGACGAGGAAGCGGTCGACGTCGGTGGTGGCCTCGATCCGGCCCGCGAGGTCGGCGAGTTCGGCGATCTGGGCGGCGCTCAGGTGCGGGATGCTCTCGCTGAGCGCGAGCGGTTCGAGGCGTTCCCTGATCTTGTAGACGCCCTCGCACTCGCGCATGTCCATCTTGGAGACCCAGGCGCCGCTGTTGGACTTGACGACGGTCAGTCCCTCGGCGGCGAGGATCCTCAGGGCCTCGCGGACCGGCAGGCGGCTGGCGCCGAGCCGTTCGGCGACCTGTTCCTGCATGATCCGGGCGCCGGGCGGCAGTTCGCCGTTCAGGATGGCGCGGCGCAGGTGGTCGGCGACCCGCTGGCTGGCGACGGCGGAGGCGTTCGGGCCGGTGGTCGGTTTCTGGGGCACGGCGGGTACGGCTCGCTTTCCGGTGCGCGGGCGGTGTTCAGTCGGAAGGCTGCCACAACGGCGTGGGCGTGCCGTGGGCGCACCTCTTGCCGTGCGGGTAGGAGACCAGTTCCAGCTGCATCCCCCAGGGGGTGAGGAAGTAGACCCAGCGCTGGCCCTGGCTGGGGCCGCTGCTCGCGGTCGGCTCGCCGAGGATCCGTACCCCGTGGCGGCGCAGGTGCTCGACGGCGGCGTCGAGGTCGGTGACGTAGAACGCCAGGTGGTGGCCGCCGATGTCGCTGTTGCGGGGCTGGTCCGTGCGCCGGTCGGGGGCCTCGTACGCGAAGATCTCGAAGTCGGGTCCGCCGGGGCAGCGCAGGAAGCGCAGTTCGCGCATGACGGCGCGCGGGTGCACGTTCAGGTGCTCGGTCATCCAGGTGCCCTCGTGGTGGAAGGGCCCGAGCGTGTAGAGGTGCCGGCAGCCGATCACCTCGACGAAGAAGCGGGTCGCCTCGTCGAGGTCGGGGACGGTGAAGCCGATGTGCTCGACCCCGGTGAGCCCCGGCAGTCCCTGGGGTGGGGCTTCCTCGCCCCCCGGTGAATGGATCCATTGACCTGGCATGGATATCACCCTGGTCCGCACACAGTGCCGTAGTCAAGGGGATTCGCCGCCGCTGGAACATCACACTCCGATAACGGGGGTTGGCTATGGATCCATTCGCTGCGACAGTGCTGGTCGAAACACCTAGGGAGCTCATATGCCTACACACCGGAAACTGGCCGCGGCATCGCCCTGGACGCAGCTGACGGCGACCCGCAGGGACTGGCAGGACGCCGATCCCGCGCTGCTGACCTCGATGTTCGCCCAGACCCTGCTGATCAGGACCTTCGAGGAGTACGTCCTCGACCTCGCCTCCCAGGGGCTGGTCCACGGCCCGGCCCACTCCAGCATCGGCCAGGAGGGCGGCGCGGTCGGCTCCGTGCACGCGCTGACCAGCGCGGACTTCGTCGGCGGCTCGCACCGCGGCCACCACCAGTTCCTCGCCAAGGCGCTGGGCCACGTCGCCCCGCACGGCATCGACCCGCGCCTGCCGGTGAGCGAGGACGTGCGCACCGTCCTCACCCGCAGCCTCGCCGAGATCTGCGGCCTGGCCCGCGGCTTCTGCCGGGGCCGGGGCGGATCCATGCACCTGCAGTGGCGCGAGGCCGGGGCGATGGGCACCAACGCCATCGTCGGCGGCGGCGTCCCGCAGTCCGCCGGATTCGCCTGGTCGGCCCGCCAGGCCGGCACCGACGCCGTGTCGGTCGCCTACTTCGGCGACGGCGCGGTGAACATCGGCTCCGTCCTGGAGACCATGAACCTCGCCGCCGCCTGGAAACTGCCGCTCTGCTTCTTCATCGAGAACAACCGCTACGCCGTCTCCACCCACGTGGAGGAGGTCACCGCCGAACCCCGGCTGTCCGCACGCGGCCTGGGCTTCAACATCCCGTCCTGGCAGGTGGACGGCATGGACCCGCTCGCCACCCACCTCGCCATGCGCGAAGCCGTCGCCCACATGCGCGCCGGAGGCGGCCCCACCATCGTGGAGGCCGAGGTCTACCGCTACTACCACCAGAACGGCCCGTTCCCCGGCAGCGCGTTCGGCTACCGCACCAAGGACGAGGAACAGCAGTGGCGCGCCCGCGACCCGCTGGACCTCCTCGCCCGGCAGCTGACCGAACGCGCCGTCCTGGACGCCGCGGCCGTCGAGGAGTGCACGGCACGGGCCCGGGAACTGCTCGCCTCCATCGGCGACGAACTGCTGGAACCCGACCCCGACGGCAAGCCCGGAAAGCGCCGCATCAAGCCCGCCGAATGGCCCGACCCGTCCTTCCGCGACGTGGGCGTACGCGGCGACCTCTCGGAGTTCGACACCGTGCGCCAGGCCGACCTGGACACCTTCACCGGCGCCACCGCCGAGCGCCGGTTCATCGACGTCGTCTCCGAGGTGATGCGCCGCCGCATGGCCGAGGACGAGTCGATCGTCGTCATGGGCGAGGACGTCCACCGCCTCAAGGGCGGCACCAACGGCGCCACCAAGGGCCTGGCCGAAGCCCACCCCGACCGCTGCCTGGGCACCCCCATCAGCGAGAACGCCTTCGCCGGACTCGGCTGCGGCATCGCCCTGGACGGCCGCTACACACCCGTGGTCGAGTTCATGTACGCGGACTTCATGTGGGTCGCGGCCGACCAGATCTTCAACCAGATCGGCAAGGCCCGGCACATGTTCGGCGGCGACGGCGACGTGCCGCTCGTCCTGCGCAGCAAGGTCGCCATGGGCACCGGCTACGGCTCCCAGCACTCCATGGACCCCGCCGGCGTCTTCGCCACGGCGCCCGGCTGGCGGATCGTCGCCCCCTCCACCCCCTTCGACTACGTCGGCCTGATGAACTCCGCGCTGACCTGCAAGGACCCGGTGGTGGTGCTGGAGCACGTGGACCTGTACAACTCCACCGGCACCGGCCCGGTGGACGACCTCGACTACTGCCTGCCGGTGGGCAGGGCCGCGGTGCGCCGCACCGGCTCGGCCCTCACCGTCGTCTCCTACCTCGCGATGACCGGCCACGTCCTGGAGGCCGTCGAACAACTCGGGCTGGACGCCGAGGTGATCGACCTGCGCTGGCTGGACCGGGCCAGCCTGGACTGGGACACCCTCGGCGCGAGCATCCGCAAGACCAACAACGTGCTCCTCGCCGAACAGGGCCCCCTCGGCACCTCCTACGGCGGCTGGCTGGCCGACGAGATCCAGCGCCGCTACTTCGACTGGCTCGACCAGCCGGTCCAGCGCCTCACCGCCGGGGAGTCCTCCCCCAGCATCAGCAAGGTGCTGGAACGCGCGGCCATCGCGCGGACCCCGGAGGCCGTGGCCGCCCTTCGCCGGACCACCGCCAACCGGCCCTGACCCCGCCCCCGACCCCACGTGACCCAGGAGGGTCCCCCATGGCCGAACTGTTCCGCATGCCGGCGGTGTCCGCCGACGACACGACGGGGGTGCTGTCCGCCTGGCCGGTGGCCGAGGGCGCCGCCTTCGCGGCCGGCGACGCGCTGATCTGCATCGAGACCGACAAGGCGGAGGTCGACGTCCCCGCCGAACACCCCGGCGTCCTGCTCAGGACGCTGTACGAGCCCGGCACCGTGATCGAGGTGGGCACCCCCGTCGCGGTCCTCGGCGCACCGGACGAGCCCGTCGGGGACCTCGACGCGCTGCTCGCCGAACTGGGCGTGGCCCCCGCCACCGCAGCGGACGTCATCCGCCCCGAACGCCGGACGGTCCCCGACTCCCCCGCCCCCCACTCCCCCGCACCGGCCGAACCCGCCGGGCCGGCCACGGCACCCGCAGCGCCCGCAGCAGCCGAGGCGCCCGAGGCACTCGCGGCGCCCGCGGCCGGCGGCGTCCCGCCCGTGCCCGGCGGGCGGCTGTTCAGCAGCCCCCTCGCCCGGCGGCTGGCCCGCGAGGCCGGGCTGGAACTGGCCGAGCTGGCCGGCACCGGCCCCGGGGGCCGGATCGTGCGCCGCGACGTCGAGGCCGCCGTCGCCGCCCGGCACCGGGCGCAGCCGAGCGCCGTGCCCCGGGAACCGGCGCAGCGCACCGCGCCCCCCACGCCCCCGCTCCCGCCCACCCCGGCGGGCCCGGCCGCCCCGTCCGCCCCGTCCGCCCCGGCGGGCTCGGCGGGCTCGGCGGGCTCGGGCCACCAGGACATCCCGCACACCCGGATGCGGCGGGCCATCGCCGCACGGCTGACCGAGAGCAAGCAGCACACCCCGCACTTCTACCTCCGCGCCACCTGCGAGGTGGACGAACTGCTCGCCTTCCGCCGGCGGATCAACGCGGCGAGCCCGGTCAAGGTCTCCCTCAACGACCTCCTGGTCAAGGCCGCCGCGCTCGCGCACACGGCCGTCCCCGAGATGAACGCCACCTGGCACGCCGACGCCGTGCGCCGCTACGAGAGCGTGGACATCTGCATCGCCGTCGCCGCCGAGCGCGGGCTGCTGACGCCGGTGCTGCGCGGCGTCGAGCGCATGTCGCTGTCGGCGCTCGCCACCGCGACCCGCGAGCGCGCGCAGCAGGCGCGCGCCGGCACCCTGCGTCAGGGCGACCTGGAAGGCGGCTCCCTGACCATCTCCAACCTCGGGATGTACGGGGTCGAGGAGTTCGCCGCCATCATCAACCCGCCGCAGGCCGCGATCCTGGCCGTCGGCGCGGTCCGGGACCAGGCCGTGGTCCGCGACGGCGCGCTCACGGCGGCCAAGGCGATGACGGTGGTCCTCTCCGTGGACCACCGGCCGGTGGACGGCGCCGTCGCCGCCCGCTGGCTCGCCGCCTTCACCGGCGCGCTCACCGACCCGATGCGGATCGTGGTCTGAGCCCGTCCCCCCTCCCCCGGGCGGTGCGGCACGCGCCCCACCCCTCCCTTCGCGGGC
>NZ_JBHYUU010000103.1:0-29627 GCF_042749955.1 Kitasatospora sp. NPDC059462
GCCCCTCCCCGACCGGGGAGGGGCGCCGTCGCCGCGGCGTCAGCCCAGCGAGCTGCGCAGGAACTCGCGGTTCATCGCGGCGATGCTCGGCAGCGGGATGCCCTTGGGGCAGGCCGTCGCGCACTCGCCGGTGTTGGTGCAGCCGCCGAAGCCCTCGGCGTCCATCGTGGCCACCATGTCGCGCACCCGGGACCTCCGCTCCGGCGCGCCCTGCGGCAGCACGTTGAGGTGGACCACCTTGGCGGAGGTGAAGAGCATCGCCGACCCGTTCGGGCAGGCCGCCACGCACGCCCCGCAGCCGATGCACTCGGCGTGCTCGAACGCGGTGTCGGCGGCCTCCTTGGGGACGGGCGTGGCGTGCGCCTCGGGGGCGCTGCCGGTCGGGGCGGTGATGTAGCCGCCCGCGCCGATGATCCGGTCGAAGGCGGAGCGGTCCACCACCAGGTCCTTGACCACCGGGAAGGCCGCCGCCCGCCACGGCTCGACGTCGATGGTGTCGCCGTCCCGGAAGTGCCGCATGTGCAGCTGGCAGGTGGTGGTCCGCTCGGGGCCGTGCGCCTGGCCGTTGATGACCATGCCGCAGGCGCCGCAGATGCCCTCGCGGCAGTCGTGGTCGAAGGCGACGGGGGTGTCGCCCCGGGTGATCAGCTCCTCGTTGAGGGTGTCCAGCATCTCCAGGAAGGACATGTCCGGGCTGATCCCGCTGACCTGGTAGGTGGTCATCGAGCCGGGCGTGTCGGGGCCCGCCTGGCGCCAGATCCGAAGGGTGAGGTTCACGCGTAGCTCCGCTGGGTGGGGTGGACGTACTCGAAGTCGAGGTGCTCGCGGTGCAGCACCGGTGCCTGCCCGGTGGCGGTGAACTCCCAGGCGGCGGCGTAGGAGAACTCCTCGTCGCGCCGGGCGGCCTCGCCGTCGGCCGTCTGGCTCTCGGTGCGGAAGTGGCCGCCGCAGGACTCGGCGCGGTGCAGCGCGTCCAGGCACATCAGCTCGGCCAGCTCGAAGTAGTCGACGAGCCGGTTGGCCTTCTCCAGCGACTGGTTGAGCTCCTGGCCGGTGCCGGGCACCTTGATCCGGCGCCAGAACTCGTCCCGCAGCTTCGGGATCCGCTCCAGCGCGCGGCGCAGCCCGGCCTCGTCGCGGGCCATGCCGCACTCGTCCCAGAGCAGCTCGCCCAGCTCGCGGTGGAAGGAGTCGGGCGTGCGGTCGCCGTCCACGGCGAGGATGAGGTTGAGCCGGTCGGCGACCTCGGCCTCCGCCGCGGCGATCTCCTCGTGGCCGGCCGGGACGGCGGGCAGCTTCTCGCGGGCCAGGTAGTCGTTGAGCACCGGCGGCAGCACGAAGTAGCCGTCGGCCAGGCCCTGCATGAGCGCGCTGGCGCCGAGCCGGTTGGCGCCGTGGTCGGAGAAGTTGGCCTCGCCGATCGCGAACAGGCCCGGGATCGTGGTCTGCAGGTCGTAGTCGACCCAGAGCCCGCCCATCGTGTAGTGGATCGCCGGGAAGATCCGCATCGGCACCCGGTACGGGTCCTCGGCGGTGATCCGCTCGTACATCTCGAACAGGTTGCCGTACTTGGCCTCCACCGCGTCCCGCCCCAGCCGGCGGATGGCGTCGGCGAAGTCCAGGTAGACGCCCTGCCCGCCGGGGCCGACGCCGCGGCCCTCGTCGCAGACGTTCTTGGCGGCCCGGGAGGCGATGTCGCGCGGCACCAGGTTGCCGAAGGCCGGGTAGATCCGCTCCAGGTAGTAGTCCCGCTCCTCCTCGGGGATCTCGGCCGCCGGCCGGGTGTCGCCCTTGGCCCTGGGCACCCAGATCCGGCCGTCGTTGCGCAGCGACTCGCTCATCAGGGTGAGCTTGGACTGGTGGTCGCCGGAGCGCGGGATGCACGTCGGGTGGATCTGGGTGAAGCACGGGTTGGCGAAGTACGCGCCGCGCCGGTGCGCCCGCCAGATCGCGGTGGCGTTGGAGTTCTTGGCGTTGGTGGAGAGGTAGAAGACGTTGCCGTAGCCGCCGGAGGCCAGCACCACGGCGTCGGCGGTGTGGCTGGTGATCTCGCCGGTGACCAGGTCCCGGGCGACGATGCCGCGCGCCCGGCCGTCGACCACCAGCAGGTCCAGCATCTCGGTGCGGGCGTGCATCTCCACGTTCCCGGCGGCGATCTGCCGCGACAGCGCCTGGTAGGCGCCGAGCAGCAGCTGCTGGCCGGTCTGGCCGCGGGCGTAGAACGTCCGGGAGACCTGCACCCCGCCGAACGAGCGGGTGTCCAGCAGACCGCCGTACTCACGGGCGAACGGCACGCCCTGCGCCACGCACTGGTCGATGATCTCCACCGACACCTGGGCCAGGCGGTGGACGTTGGACTCGCGGGCGCGGAAGTCGCCGCCCTTGACCGTGTCGTAGAACAGCCGCCGGACCGAGTCGCCGTCGTTGCGGTAGTTCTTGGCGGCGTTGATGCCGCCCTGGGCGGCGATCGAGTGGGCCCGCCGGGGGGAGTCCTGGAAGCAGAACTGGACGACGTGGTACCCCTGCTCGGCCAGCGTGGCGCCGGCCGCGCCGCCCGCCAGGCCGGTGCCGACCACAATGACCGTGTGCTTGCGCCGGTTCGCCGGGTTGACCAGCTTGGCCTCGAAGCGCCGCTGGTCCCAGCGCTGCTCGATCGGCCCCTCGGGGGCGCGGGTGTCGGCGATCGGGTCGCCGACGGTGTAGTCCGGGTACTCGCTCAACTCACCACTCCGGTCATCACGGCCACGGGGACGGACAGGAAGCCCGCGGTCAGCAGCAGCGCCAGGCCGTTGGCGGTGAGCTTCAGCGCGCGGTCACGGCGGGCGTTGTTGGCGCCGAGGGTCTGCGCCGCGCTCCAGAAGCCGTGCCGGATGTGCAGGCCGACGGCGAGCATCGCGACGATGTAGATCACGCAGGAGTACCAGTTCCCGAAGGACGCCACGATGTTCTGGTACACCCGGCCGTGCTCGGCGTTGGGGTTCACGGTCAGCGTGGTGAGGTCCAGGATGTGCCAGACGATGAACAGCGCCAGGATCACCCCGCCCCAGCGCATCGTCCGGGTCGCGTAGCTCGCCCGCCGCCGCTGGTGGGCGTACTTGCTCGGCCGGGCGGCGAGGTCGCGCCGGCTCAGCTGGTACGCGGCGACCCCGTGCAGCACGACGGCGGCCAGCAGGCCCGCCCGGGCGATCCACAGGAACCACTCGTGCCCGAGGAACGGCTGCCCGAGGGTGCGCAGCCAGGCCGCGTAGCCGTTGATGTCGTCCGGCCCGAAGAAGACCTTGAGGTTGCCCAGCATGTGGGCGACCAGGTACAGCAGCATGACCAGTCCGCTGACGGCCATGACCGCCTTCTTGCCGACGGTCGACCGCCACAGGGTCCCCAGGGTGGACGGGTGCCGGGCCGTCCGAGTCGCGGTTGTCATGGCGACAACGGTAAGGAGGCGGGCTACGGTGCGTCCAAGACATGATGCGGCTGGTCACCATAGGCGCTTCCTATCGGTGCGGCCTATCCTGGCAGGGTGCAGCTCCAGCAACTCCGCTACTTCGTGGCCGTCGCCGAGACCCGCCACTTCACCCGCGCGGCGGAGGCGGCCCATGTCGCCCAGCCGTCACTCTCGCAACAGATCCGGGCGCTGGAGCGGGAGTTGGGCGCCGAGCTGTTCCACCGCACCCGCGGCAACATCGCGCTGACCGACGCCGGGGACGCCCTGCTGCCGCTCGCCCGGCGCATCCTCGCCGACACCGAGAGCGCCCGCCTGGCCGTCCAGGAGACCGTGCAGCTGCGCCGCGGCCGGGTACGGCTCGGTGCGCCGCCGAGCCTGTGCACCAGCCTGGTGCCGGACGTGCTGCGGGCGTTCCGGGACCGCTACCCGGGCGTGGCGCTGATGGTGCGCGAGGGCGGCTCGCGGGACCTGGTGCGCTCCCTGGTGGCGGGGGAGCTGGACCTCGCGCTGATCATCACCCCGCCGCGCGGAGAGGAGGAGCCGGCGCTGGCCGTCACCGAGCTGCTGCACGAGGACCTGGTGCTGGTCTCGGCGGAGCGCCGGGCCCGGCGCACGGTGCGGGTGGCCGAGCTGCGCGGATGGCCGCTGGTGATGTTCCGGGAGGGCTACGACGTGCGCGAGGCCACCCTCGCGGCCTGCCGGGAGGCCGGCTTCGAGCCGGAGTTCGCCGTCGAGGGCGGGGAGATGGACGCCGTGCTCGGCTTCGTCCGGGCCGGGCTCGGGCCGGCCGTGCTGCCGGGCATGGTCGCGCACCGCTCGGGCCTGGCGGTGACCCCGTTCGCCGGCCGGGGCCTGGGCCGCACCATCGCCGTCGCGCACGGCCACGAGGTACCGCCCACCCGGGCCGCCGAGGCGCTGCGGGCGACCCTGCTGGCCCATCTGCACGATGCCGCACGGGACGGCGAACTCCCGCCGGGGACCGAGCTGTTGCTCTAGGCGAAGGGGCCCGGGGCGCGTGCTGCGCCGCGGGCCCCGGCGGGCGTGCGGTCAGCTGGGCAGCACGGCCTCGATCGCGGCGATCACCTCGTCCGCCTCCGGCTCGGTGCGCGGCCGGATCCGGGCGGTCACGGTGCCGTCGGGGCCGATGACGAACTTCTCGAAGTTCCAGGCCACGTCCCCGGCCTGGCCCTCGGCGTCGGCCGTCCCGGTCAGCCGCGCGTACAGCGGGTGGCGGTCCTCGCCGTTCACGTCGGTCTTCTCGAACAGCGGGAAGGTCACGCCGTAGGTGGTGGAGCAGAAGGTCTGGATCTCCTCCGCGCTGCCCGGCTCCTGCCCGGCGAACTGGTTGGAGGGGAAGCCCAGCACGGTGAAGCCGCGGCTCGCGTAGCGCTCCTGGAGCCGCTCCAGGCCGGCGTACTGCGGGGTCAGGCCGCACCGGGAGGCGACGTTGACGATCAGCAGCGCCTTCCCCTTGTAGTCGGCCAGCGAGGCGGCCTCGCCGGACAGCGTGCGCAGCGGGATGTCGTACAGGCTCACGGTGGGGTACCCCTTCGGAGGAGGTCGTCGTCGTCGGTGGTGCGGTCCGGCGGGCGGACCCGCGCGGGTACGGTATCCCGTCCGGCCCGCCCACCTGCTCAACCGCGCCCGGACGCCGGGTGTTCCGGTCCGCGGCCGGGCCCGGGGTCCGGGCGCCGCGGCGTCGACCGTTCCAGGGCGGCTATCTGCTCGGTGACGACGGAGAAGTCGGCGCTCAACCACCGCTCGGGCCGCATCCGGACGGTGATGTCCGCCGTCAGCTGCTCGGCGGTGGCCACCAGGTAGGCGGCGGCCGTGGCGGGCGGCAGATAGCGGTGGGCCAGTGCGGCGCGCTCGTCCGGGTCGACGTGGTCCTCGATCGCGACCACCGGTCCCACCACGCTCACGTACCGGCAGGGCGGCTCCTCCTGCTGGGCGCAGAGCGTGAACCGGCCGGCCGCCCGGATCCGGCGCGCCTTGGCGGATTCCCGCCCGGTCAGTACGGTGATCAGTCCGCCGGGGCGGTAGGAGTACCAGATCGGCACGGTCAGCGGGGCCTGGCCGGCCTCCGCGCCGGCGACGGACAGGACGCCGACGTGCACGGCGGCCAGGAAGCGTTCGCACTGGGAACGGGTCATCGCGAAGGACACGGTGGGCCTCCCGGGTGGGAAGGCCCGCGCACGGCCGTCGCGCGCGGGCGGTTCTTGGTACGTACCCGTACCGCCTGCGGCCGGAACGCCCGGAGGTGTCGGGGCGGGCGCGGGGCGGCGGGCGGGCGCGGGTCGACCGGCTGCTCGACGGGCGAACGTGCGTACCCGCAGGAGGCCGGGATTCCGGCCCGGAAGCGCCCTCCTTGTGCTGCTCGCGTGAAGGGTCGGTGTGCGAGGTTGGCCGGCTCCGGGGTGCTGGGTACCGTCGGTGGCACGCCGGACCCGTCATGGTTGCCATGTTCAACACCGGGTCACGGCAAGGGGGTTCGGGACCGTCGGGGGAGCGGGGGAGCTCCGGCCGCCGGGTTCCGGGCAGCACGCCCGCCGCGCCGGCCGGCCCGTCCCGCGCGTCCCAGCCGCCATCGCAGCACCGCAGTCACCAGCAGCAACGCACCCCGCAGCAACGCACCCGCAGCGATGCGCCGCCCGCGGCGCGCCGCCGCGCCGGGTGCGCGGAAGGAACCTCCCGATGCCTCGACGCCGTGCCCTGCCCGCCTGCCCCGCCGCTTCCGCTCCCGCCACCGCGTCCGCCGCTCCCCACCCCGTGCGCATCGTCCCCCTGCCCGCCGTCCCCCTGCCCGCCGTCCGCGTCTGCGCCGCCCGCGCCGACTCCCCGGCGGTGCGCCGGTGAACGGCCTGCCCCGCCCGCGCAAGCGCCCGCCCGCCGCGCCGCGCCACAGCGCCCCGCCCGGTCGCGCCCGCCCCCGCCGCACGCTGCGCCACGCCTCCCCGGCCGCCGTCCTGCGCGCCGTGCCCTGGCGCCACGACCTGCCCGCCTCGCTGGTGGTCTTCCTGGTCGCGCTCCCGCTCTGCGTCGGCGTCGCCGTCGCCTCCGGGGTGCCCGCCGAACTCGGCCTGGTCACCGGCATCGTCGGCGGCCTGCTGGTCGGCGCGCTGCCCGGCAGCAGCCTCCAGGTCAGCGGCCCGGCCGCCGGTCTGACCGTCCTCGTCCACGAGGCCGTCCAGGAGTACGGCGCGGGCGCCCTCGGTGTCCTCGTCCTGCTCACCGGACTGCTCCAACTCGCCATGGGAGCCCTGCGGTTGGGCCGATGGTTCCGCGCGATGTCGGCCTCCGTGGTGCACGGCATGCTGGCCGGCATCGGCCTGACGCTGCTGCTCGGCCAGCTGTACGCGCTCGCCGACCGCCGTGCCCCCGGGACGGGGCCGGAGAAGATCGCCGGCCTGCCCGTGCTGCTGCGCGACGCCGTCACCGGGGCCGCCACGCCCGCGGCGGTGGCGCTCGGCACGGCCACCCTGCTCGTGCTGGTGGCCTGGAAGTACCTGCCGCCGCGTCTCGCCCGCGCCCTGCCCGGCCCGCTCGGCGCCGTCGGCCTGGCCGCCGCCGTCACCGCCGTCGCCGACCTGCCGGTGGCCCGGGTCGAGGTGGCCGGCCTGCTCGACGTCGTCCAGCTGCCCGACCGCGCCGCGCTCGGCGCCCTGGCCACCACGGCCGGCGTCGGCACCGTCCTGGCCTTCACCCTGATCGCCTCCGCCGAGACCCTCTTCAGTGCCGCCGCCGTCGACCGGATGCACCACGGCCCGCGCACCCACTACGACCGCGAGCTCACCGCCCAGGGCGTCGGCAACGCCCTCTGCGGACTGCTCGGCGCGCTGCCGATGACGGCCGTGATCGTGCGCAGCGCGACCAACGTCCAGGCCGGTGCCCGCAGCAAGGCCTCCCGGGTGCTGCACGGCGGCTGGCTGCTGCTGTTCACCGCCCTGCTGCCGGGTGTGCTCGGTCTCGTCCCGCTGACCGCGCTGGCCGCCGTCCTGGTCCACGCGGGCGCCAAGCTGATCCCCGTGCGCAGGGCCGCCGCGCTCTGCCGCGACCACCGCGGCGAGGCGGCGGTGCTCGTCGTCACCACCGTCTCGGTCATCGTCACCGATCTGTTCGAGGGGGTGCTGATCGGCATCGGCCTCGCCGTCGTCAAGTCCGCCTGGCAGACCTCCCACCTGCAGATCGCCGTGGAGGAGCCGGCGCCGCTGCCCGGGGCCGGGCAGCGCCCGCTGCGGGTGCGGCTGAGCGGCAATGCCACCTTCCTGCGGCTGCCCCGGCTGCTGGACACCCTCGAACGCCTCCCGGCGGACCGACCGGTCGAGCTCGACTGGTCCGGGCTGCGCCATCTCGACCACGCCTGCACGGTCGCCCTCGCCGCCTGGGCGGCGCAGCACCGCGCCCGCAGCTCCGCCCCGCTGGCGGTCGACCCGCCGCTGCCGACCGTCGTCTGAACCCGTCCAGGAGAAACACCCTAGCCTGGTGGCCCGGAGACCGGTGGCCGGCCGGGCCGCCGTCGGGCCGTACTGGGAGGAGACGCAGCCGTGATCGCAGCTTTTTCGGTCACCCCGCTCGGGGTCGGCGAGGACGTCGGGGAGGCGGTCGCCGCCGCCGTCAGGGTGGTCCGCGCGAGCGGGCTGCCCAACCGCACGGACGCCATGTTCACCAGCGTCGAGGGGGAGTGGGACGAGGTGATGCCGGTGATCCGGGAGGCGATCGAGGCGGTGAAGGCCTACAGCGGCCGGGTCAGCACCGTCATCAAGATCGACGACCGGGCCGGGGTCACCGACGGTCTCACCGCCAAGGTCGCCTCGGTGGAACGCCACCTCGCCGGGGGCTGAACCGTCGCGCGCCCCGCGCCCCGACCCTTTCTTGACCGACCGATCTGGAATCGACTACCTTTCAGGCATGGCGCGCACCAAGGAATTCGACCCCGAGGCCGCACTCCAGTCGGCCCTGGAGCTGTTCTGGCGGTGCGGCTACGAGGCCACGTCGATGGCCGACCTGGTCGACCACCTGGGCATCGCCCGCGCCAGCATCTACGCCACCTTCGGCAGCAAGCGCGAGCTGTACCTGCGCGCACTGGAGCGCTACGGCCGGCAGCAGCAACCCGCGCTGCTGGCCGAGCTGTCGCAGCCCGGCCCGGTCCTCCCGGCCGTCCGCGCCCTGGTCCGCCGGTTCGCCGGCGAGTCCGCCGCGGACGGCGAGGGCGGCCCGCGCCGCGGCTGCTTCGTCACCAACACCGCGGTGGAACTCGCCCCGCACGACCAGGACGCCGCCCGCCGGGTGGAGGCCAGCCTGCTCCACCTGGAGACCGTCCTGACCGCGGCGCTGGTGCGGGCGCGGGCCCAGGGCGAACTGCCCGAGGGGCGCGACCCGCAGGCGATCGCCCGGATGCTGCTGGTGCTGTTCCAGGGCATGCGGGTGATCGGCAAGGCCGGTGACGGCTCGGCCCGGCTGGGGGACGCCGCCGAGCAGGCCCTCGCGCTGCTGGACTGACCCGCCGTCGGGGATGCCCGTCCCGGTGTTTTTTGCTGTCTCTATTCTGAACCGAACGGTCAATATAGACCCTCGATCGAGGAGCACTCAGATGACCCGCAGCACCACCCGCTTCACCGGCAAGTCCGTCCTGGTCACCGGTGGCGGCAGTGGCATCGGCCGCGCCGTCGCCCTCGCCTTCGCCCGCGAGGGCGCCCGCGTCGCCGTCGCCGGCCGCACCGCGAGCGCCCTCGCCGAGACCGTCGCCCTGGTCGAACGCGAGGGCGGCACCGCCGTCGCCCTGACCGGCTCGGTGTCCGACGCCGCCGACGCCGCCCGGCTGGTCCGGGAGACCGTCGAGCACTTCGGCGCCCTGGACGTCGCGGTCAACAACGCCGGTGTCTTCGGCGGCGTCGGCCCGATCGCGGACGTCGCCGACGAGGAGTGGCAGCGGCTGATCGACATCAACCTCACCGGCACCTGGTACGCGATGAAGCACCAGATCGCCCAGCTGCGCGCCAACGGCGGCGGGGCGATCGTCAACATCTCCTCGAACCTCGGCACCCATCTGCGGGTCGAGAACATCGGCGCCTACGCCGTCTCCAAGGCCGCCGTGGCCACCCTGACCCGGGCCGCCGCCCGCGACCACATCGGCGAGGGCGTGCGGATCAACCTGGTCAGCCCCGGCCCGATCGACACCACGATGTCCTCCCGGCCCGGCGAGAGCGCCGCCGACAAGGCGGACCGGATGAAGGGCAGCGTTCCGGCCGGGCGCGCCGGTGCCGTCGAGGAGGTCGCCGCCGCCGTCCTCCACCTCGCCTCCGAGGAGTCGGCCTTCACCGTCGGCGCCGACCTCGTCCTCGACGGCGGCGTCACCGCCTGAGCCGCCGCCCGGGCCGCCGCCTCGGCCGCCGCCCGGGCCGGCCGCCGCTCAGGCCGACAGCGCCTCGTCCTCGGCCGGGGCCGCGCAGGCGGCGGCCAGCTCGTCCAGCGAGAGCCCGAGCGCGTACGCCAGCGCCGCGACGGTGAAGAACGCGGGCGTCGGGGCCCGTCCGGTCTCGATCTTGCGCAGCGTCTCGGCCGACACCCCGGCCGCCGCCGCCACCTCCACCATGCTGCGCTCGCCCCGCGCCTCGCGCAGCAGTGCGCCGAAGCGCTCGCCGCGCTCGCGTTCCCCGGGAGTCAGCGGAGTCCTCACCATGCCCCCGATGGTAGGCCACGGCGGCCGGGGCGACCCGGCGTGCCCCGGCATACCCTCCGAACCGTGATACAAATACCGGTATAAGAATTGGATCGAGCCGGTCGGAGGACCCCGTGGTGGAGCTCAAGTCGGAGGCGGCGCTCGCCGCGATGCGCGAGGCCGGGCGGGTGGTCGCCACGGCGCTGGCCGCGGTGGAACGGGCGGCCGGCGTCGGGGTGAGCCTGCTGGAACTGGACGAGACGGCCCGGGCGGTGCTGCGCGACGCGGGAGCCACCTCCCCGTTCCTCGGCTACCGCCCGGCCTTCGCCCCGGTGCCCTTCCCGGCCGTCATCTGCGCCTCCGTCAACGACGCCGTGGTGCACGGCATCCCCGACGGCTACCGGCTGCGCGACGGCGACCTGGTCAGCATCGACTGCGGCGCCGTGCTGGACGGCTGGGCCGGCGACGCCGCCGTCAGCTTCACCGTCGGCACGCCCCGCCCCGAGGACCTCCGCCTGATCGACACCACCCGCCGCGCCCTGGAGGCGGGCATCGCGGCGGCGGTGGCCGGCCACCGCACCGGGGACATCGCCCACGCGGTCGGCACCGTCGCCCGCACCGCGCGCTACGGACTGCTGGAGGGCTACGGCGGCCACGGCATCGGCCGCCGGATGCACGAGGACCCGCACCTGCCCAACGAGGGCCGTCCCGGCCGGGGCTACCCCCTGAAGCCCGGCCTGGTCCTGGCCGTCGAACCCATGCTCATCGCCGGCGGCACCGACACCCACACCACCGACCCCGACGGCTGGACCCTGCGCACCACCGACGGCAGCCGCGCCGCCCACGTCGAGCACACCGTCGCCATCACCGAGGACGGACCCCGCATCCTCACCCTCCCGTGACCGCGGGGCCGGCTTGACCCCCTTTCGGGCGAACGGCGCCGGGCGGGACCCTCGGTCGGGTGGCGGGGACTTTGGACTCTGGGTGGACTGGGAGGCGACGGGAAGGGTGGTGGTGCGGCCGGGCCCCCACCTCGCCGCTCCGTTCGAAACTGCCGGAGGTCGTCATGCCAAGGTCCGTCGTCGTCGGTGTCGATGGTTCGCCCGAGAGCCTTGCCGCGCTGGACTGGGCGGCGGAGGAGGCGGCGCAGCGGCAGCTGCCGCTGAAGGTGGTGCTCGCCTGGCCGACGGTGGTGACACCGCTGTCGGTGCTCGGCACGGTGGACCTGGCGCGCCGCCAGGCGGACGTCACGTTGCGTGACGCCGAGCTGCGGGTGCGCGAGCGGTGGCCGGAACTGGCGATCGCGTCCGTGCAGGTGCCGACCGAGCCGGTGCACGCGCTG
The DNA here is from genome assembly GCF_042749955.1 of Kitasatospora sp. NPDC059462. NCBI lineage: Bacteria > Bacillati > Actinomycetota > Actinomycetes > Kitasatosporales > Streptomycetaceae > Kitasatospora > Kitasatospora sp. NPDC059462. The sequence goes on from NZ_JBHYUU010000103.1 coordinate 11,443, forward strand.
GTCGACGAGGTGAGCGGGGCGCAGGAGCCCGACGGGGCGCCGGCCGAGCTGCTGGTGCTGGGCTCGCGCGGGTTCGGCGCGGTGGCCGGGTTCCTGGTCGGCTCGGTGAGCCAGCGGGTGCTGGCCCGCACCGACTGCCCGGTGGTGCTGGTGCGCCGCGGCGGGACCGAGGGGGAGGGGACGGCGGGGGAGGAGACGGCGACCGCACGGGAGGTGGTGGCCGGCGTCGACCCGTTCGAGGGGGCCGACGCGGTGCTCGCCCACGCCTTCGAGACGGCGCAGCGGCGCGGACTGCCGCTGCGCGCGGTCTACTCCTGGACGCTCCCGGCGACGTACCAGTACGCGGGCATCGCGGCCAGCGTCGACGTGACCGGCGAGATGCTCGTCTACGCGAAGGGCGAGCTGGCCCGGGTGGTCCAGCCGTGGCGGCGCAAGTACCCGCAGGTCGAGGTGGTCGAGGAGGCCGTCAACGCCCGCCCGGCCAAGCTGCTCGCCGACCGGGCGTCGCGCGCGGAGCTGGTGGTGATCGGCCGGCGGGTGCGCCGGACGCCGCTGGGCGCGCACCTCGGCGCCGTCGCCCACGCCGTTCTGCACCACGTGCCCTGCCCGATCGCCGTCGTCCCCTACGAGCGGGCCGAGAAGCAGGAGCAGGACCAGCAGCAGGAGGCCGGCGATGCGTGACCAGGTGCTGGTGGGTGTCGACGGCTCGGAGACGAGCCTGGCCGCCGTGGACGTCGCGGTCCGTGAGGCGCGGCTGCGCGGCAGCCGGCTGCGGATCGTCCACGCGTTCATCTGGCCGCTGATGCACGTCCCGCTCGGGCCGGCGCAGGAGGGCCCGCCGGAGGGCGGGCTGCGGAACCAGGCGGAGTCCGTCCTCGCGGACGCCCGGGCCCGCGCCGAGGCGCTGGACCCGCGGCTGGAGATCGCGACCGAGCTGGTCACCGGGGAGCCGCTGACCGTGCTGGCCCGCTGGTCGCGGGAGGCCGCGCTGGTGGTGGTCGGCAGCCGGGGGCTCGGCCGCTTCGGCGCCCTGCTGATCGGCTCGGTGGCGGTGCACCTGGCCGCGCACGCCGACTGCCCGGTGCTGATCGTCCGGGGCCGGCCGGACCCGCAGGGCCCGGTGCTGGCGGCGGTGGACGGGAGCGGGGTGGGTGCCGAGGCGCTGGGCTTCGCCTTCGCCGAGGCCTCCGCACGCCGTGCCCCGCTGACCGCCCTGCACATCGCGCACCCCAGCACCAGCTGGCCGGACCAGGAGGAGCGGGTGCTCGCCGAGGCACTGGCCGGCTGGCGGGAGAAGTACCCGGACGTCGAGCTGCGCTCGGAGGTGGTCGAGGCGCACACCCGCCCGGCGCTGATCGAGGCGAGCCGGCAGGCGCAGCTGCTGGTGGTCGGCGCCCGCGGCCGGGGCGGCTTCGCGGGCCTGCTGTTGGGCTCCACCAGCCAGGCGATGATCCAGCACGCGCACTGCCCGGTCGTCGTGGTCCGGCACCCGGAGGAGCGCACGGCGGAGGCCTGACCCCGCGCCGGGGAGCGGCCCCGGGGCCGGGGGCGGACCGGGCCCGGGGTTCACCCCATCAGCCGCAGCCGGGCGGCGGCCACGCCCACCCGCACGGTCTGCCCCCGGGCCAGGTCCAGCGCGTCGTCCTCGATCCCGTCGCCGAAGGCCACCAGCCGGTCCGACTCGACCGTCAGCACCAGCCGCCGCCCGCCGTCGAGCAGGCCGTGCACCCGGCCGGTGCCGGTGGCGGGGGAGGGCCAGGCCTCGCGGACGAACCAGGCGAGGGACGCGGCGGACGGCCCGGGCAGGTCGAGCGGGCCGCCGCGCTCCAGCCAGACGGAGCGGCACCAGCCGGTGCCGCCCGTCCCGGTGCCGACCAGGACGCCGGACGAGGCCTGCGGCTCGCCCTCGTCGGCCGCGCCGGCCCGCTCCTCGACGGCCAGCCGGTAGCGGGCCGTCTGGTGCCCGGACCGGCCGACGTACACCTCGTTGAGCGCCAGCAGCCGCTGGGTGTCGTCGGCGACCGCCTCGACCATGGTCCGCTCCTCGCAGCGCCGCTCGCCGCCCGGGCCGACGGCGGCCGGCAGCAGCCGCGCCAGGGCGTCCGCGCGGTGGCGCACCAGCACGCCCGGGTTGCGGCCGGGCTCGGTGTCGACGCCGATCACCGGCTGGCCGTCCAGGTACTTGGCGACATTGGCGACCAGGCCGTCCTGGCCGACCACGACCACCACGTCCTCCGGTTCGAAGAGGAACCGCGGCAGGTCGGCGCGCTCGACCCGGGTGCGCCGCCAGTCGAGCGGCACCGCGCCGGCCGCCTCGGCCAGCGCGAGCTCCTGGCGCCGGTGGCGCAGTTCGATCTCCTCGACCGACCGGCCGCGGCTGCTCAGGAAGTACGCGGCCTGTCCGGGCGTGCCGTGGTGGTCGATCAGCTCCTGGTACTCGGTGCGGCGGTGGACCAGGACCGCCCGGGGCGCGAGCGTCATCGCGCGGACCCGCCGTCCGTGCCCGCACCCGTGCCCGTGCCCACACCCGTGCCCGTGCCCGTCGCGCCGAGCCTGGCGAGCAGACCGGTGAGCACGTCCGGCGTGAGCGTGACGCTGTCGATCCGCGGCAGGTGCTCGGCCAGGCGCATCAGCGCGAGCGCCCGCAGCACGGCCGGGTCGGCCTGCTGGTGGGCGCCCAGCCAGGCCGCCTCGGCGGCGGCCCTGGCCTCGCCGAGGGCACGGGCCGCGTCGGCCTCGGCGCCGGCCAGCCGGGTGCGGCGCTGCGCCTCGGCGTCGGTGCGGATCCGGTCGGCGGCCGCCTCGTCCTCGGCCTGGAGCCGGGTGTTGGCACCCTGCCGGGTGATCAGCTGTTCCTGCCGCCGGGCGAGTTCGATCCGGTTGGCGAGCTCGTTCTCGGCGATGCCGCGCTCGTGCTCGACGGCGACGGCCCGCCGCTCGAAGGTGGCCCGGTCGGCCTCCTGCTGGACCAGCTCGCGGGCCGGGGTGCGCAGCGCGCGCTCCACCTCGGGTTCGGGCCGCAGTGCGACCACCCGCACGGCGATGACGGCGAGTCCGGTCTCGGCCAGCCGGGGTTCGGCGGCGAGCCCGGCGGCCATCCGCTCGCGGACGGTGCTGATGCCGTCGGCCAGCGCGGTGGCGAGCGGGGTGCGGGCGAGCAGGCCGAGCGCGTGCTGCTGGGCGGTCTCGGTGAGCAGGGTGGCGAGCTGGTCGAGCGGGGCGGAGCGCCAGGCGCCGGTGTCGGGGTCGATGCCGAAGTCGACGCGGGCGGCGGCGGTGGCCGGGTCGGTGATCCGGTAGGTGAGGGTGCCCTGGACGGTGACGTCCTGGAAGTCCGCGGTGCGGGCGTGGAAGAGCATGGCCAGCTCGCGGTCGTCGACCGGGACCTCGGAGAGCACGGCGGTGAGCGGGCGGAACCAGAACGCGAGGCCGGTGCCGTCGTGGGCGAGCCGGCCGCGCCGGACGTGGCGGATGTGGGCGGTGGGCAGCGCGCGCAGGTGGCGCAGCCCGAAGCGCTTGGTGATGTCGGCCATGGACAGCTCCTTATCGTCGGGATGACGATATTGGGTGGGGCTTGTTCTCGTCAAGATGACGAAAAAGGGTCGCCCGGTGCCGCCCCGGGCGTCGTGGGAGTATCGACCGGTGCTGAGGACGCGAACGACCAGGCTCCCCGCCGCGCTGCTGGCCGCGGTCTGCACGACCGCCGCGGCCGCCGGCACCGCCGTGCTCACCGCCCCGCCCGCCCGGGCGGCGGACGGCGGCGGGCAGGCGTTCACCATCGGCGACCCGCGGATCACCGAGTCCAGCGGTCTCGCCGCCAGCCGGCGCCACCCCGGCGTGTACTGGACGCACAACGACAGCGACGACGGCCCCTACCTCTACGCCGTCGACTCCCAGGGCCGCACCGTCGCCACCGTCACCCTGCGCGGCATCGAGCCGCGCGACGTCGAGGCGGTCTCGCTCGGCCCGGACGGCCGGCTCTACGTCGGCGACATCGGTGACAACCTCGGCGGCAAGTGGCCCGAGGTCTGGATCTACGCCTTCGCCGAGCCCGCCGAACTCCGCGACCAGAGCGTGCAGGTCACCCGCTACAAGGTCCGCTACGAGGACGGCCCGCGCGACGCCGAGGCGCTGATGGTCCACCCGGTGACCGGCCGCGCCTACATCGCGAGCAAGAAGCAGGGCGGCGGCGGCCTCTACCAGGGCCCCGAACAGCTCTCCCCGAACGGCGTCAACACCTTCCGCCGGATCGCGGACGCGCCGTGGACCACCGACGGCGCCTTCTCGCCGGACGGCACCCGGCTGGTGCTGCGCGGCTACTTCTCGGCCACCCTCTACCGCTGGAAGGACGGCGCGCCGAGCGGCGGCGAGCCGCTCTCCACGCCCTTCCAGCGCCAGGGCGAGTCGGTCACCTTCAGCGCCGACGGCCGGTCGCTGCTGTACGGCAGCGAGGGCAAGGACAGCCCGGTCTGGCGCTCGCCGCTGGACGACGACCAGCTCCCCGACACGGTCCCGCCCCTGCCGGACCCGGCCCCCGGCGCCACCCCCGGCCGGAACGCGCCGTCGCCCTCCGGGGCGGCCGCCGAGCCGTCGGCCGGCGCCTCGGGGGACGCCCCGTCCGCCTCGGCCGGCACCGGGGACCGCGCGCTCGGGGTGGTCTTCCTGCTCGCGGTGGCGGGTGCGGTGCTCGGGCTGCGCCGCAAGAAGCGCGACGGCTGACACCGGTCCTGCCCGAAGGGGCCGGGGGAGGGTGCCGCGCGGGCCCGGCGGCACCCGTCCGGACGTCCTCGAACGACCCCCGGCGTACCGGGCCCCGGACCGCACCGCCGGTCCCGCCGCGCCCAACGGAGTCGATCTGTCGCCGATTTGTGACAAAGGTTGGCCAACACCGGCCCCACAGGCGGTTTTCGTGGACGTAGTGTTCCGACTATGTCACGGAGAAGCCGCCGCACGCCCTCCCCGGAGCCCCTCGACACCTGGGTGCCGCGCCCCCGGCGCCGCGAGACCCCGCTCGGCCTGCTCGGCCACGGCGTGAAGTTCCTCGGTTACAGCACCCTGGCGGGTGTGCTGCTGGCCGGCATCGCCCTTCCGGCCGCCGGTGCGCTCGGCCTTGGGATGAAGGGCACCGTGGAGGAGTTCGACACCATCCCTGACGACCTGAAGACCCCGCCGCTGACCCAGGCCAGCTGGATCTACGACGCCAAGGGCCAGCAGATAGCCAAGGTCTACGAGCGCGACCGCCGGGTGATCACCGGCGAGGAGATGGGCCCGCTGATACGCCAGGCCCAGGTGGACATCGAGGACGCGCGCTTCTACGAGCACGGCGCGGTCGACCTCAAGGGCGTCCTGCGGGCCATCACCAAGAACGCGGAGAGCGGCGCCGCGATGCAGGGCGCCTCGACCCTCACGCAGCAGTACGTGAAGAACGTCAACGTCGAGAAGGCGGGCGACGACCACGCGGCGGTCCGGGAGGCCCAGCGCAAGACCCTGGGCCGCAAGGTGCAGGAGCTCAAGTACGCGATCAAGCTGGAGGAGGAGCTGACCAAGGAGCAGATCCTCACCAACTACCTGAACATCACGTACTACGGCCAGCAGGCCTACGGGATCCAGGCGGCCGCCCAGCGCTACTTCAGCAAGAACGCCAAGGACCTCACCGTCGCCGAGGCGGCCACCCTGGCCGGACTGGTGCAGAACCCCTCCCAGTTCGACCCCAAGGCCCACCCCGAGGCCTCGCGCAAGCGCCGCGACGTCGTGATCGACAAGATGGTGGAGAACAAGCACCTCACCGCCGAGCAGGCCAAGGAGGCCAAGTCCGGGCCGGTGGTGCTGCACTACCAGGCGCCGCAGAACGGCTGCATCACCGCCGACGCGGGCATGGGCTTCTTCTGCGACTACGTCCGCCACGTGATCAAGCAGGATCCGGTCTTCGGCAAGACCGCCGCCGAGCGCAAGAAGCTCTGGGACATGGGCGGCCTGTCCATCCACACCACCCTCGACCCGGTGAAGCAGGCGGCCGCGCTCAAGGCGGTGACCACGAAGGTGAAGGTCACCGACGACGTGTCGGCGGCGATCACCATGGTGGAGCCGGGCACCGGCAAGATCCTCGCGATGGCCCAGACCCGCCCCTACGGGATCGACCCGGGCAAGAACCAGACCGTCGTCAACTACAACGTGGACGCGGCGATGGGCGGCGGCAACGGCTTCCAGCCCGGCTCCAACTTCAAGCCGATCGTGGCCGCCGCCGGCCTGGAGGCGGGGCTCACCTCCACCCAGTCCTACCCGTCGCCGAACAAGATGGACTGGCCGTCGATGAGCACCTGCGACGGCACCTGGAAGAACCTGGAGAAGGGCAAGAAGGGCGGCACCATCCCCAACGAGTCGGCGGGCGAGGTCGGCCCGTACGAGCTCAAGGAGGCGATGGCGCTCTCGGTCAACACCTACTTCGTGCAGATGGAGCAGGAGATCGGCCTCTGCGCGGTCAAGCAGATGGCCAACAAGCTCGGCGTGCTGACCAAGGCGAGCGGCAAGCCGCTGGAGGAGCTGCCCGCCCTGGGCCTGGGCACCCAGGAGGTGAGCCCGCTGGTGATGGCCAACGTCTACGCGACCTTCGCCAACCGCGGCACCTACTGCACCCCGGTCGCGATCAGCGCCATCACCACGATGGACGGCAAGGAGGTCCCGGTCAGCCCCGCCAAGTGCGAGCGGGTCTTCTCCGAGAGCACCGCCGACGTCATCAACACCGTGCTGCTCGGCGTGACCGAGAAGGGCGGCACCGCGCGCGACCTCGGCCTGAACGACGACCGCCAGATCGCCGGCAAGACCGGTACCTCGGACGAGAAGAAGTCCGCCTGGTTCAGCGGCTACACCGGCAACCTCGCCGCCTCGGTCTGGCTGGGCGGCCCGGCCGGCGGTGTGAAGATGCGCAACATCCGGATCGGCGGCAAGTGGTTCGACGAGGTCTTCGGCGCCACCGGCCCCGGGCCGATCTGGCAGATGGCGATGAACGACGCCGTGCGGGGCATGCCGGAGAAGGAGTTCGAGACCGTCTACATCCCCAACCCGGCGCCGAAGCACGACCCCTCGGCGAGCCCCGGTTCGGGCAGCGGCTCCGGCAGCGGCTCGCCGGGCGAGGCGTCCACGACCTGGCCCGGACGCCCGACGGCGCCCGCCCGGCCGACGCGCAACCCCGGCCCGACCCAGCGGCCCGCGCAGCCGACCCAGCCGGAGCCGCAGCCCCGGCAGGACCAGCAGCAGGACCAGCAGCAGCCGCCGCAGGGCGAGCAGGCGCAGCCCGAGGAGCAGCACCAGGACGGCTGAACCGCCGGGCCCGCACAGCACCGCGCCCCGGGACGTCGACGGACGTCCCGGGGCGCGGTCGGTCGTGGCCGGACCGGGGGCGTCAGTGCACGCCCTTGGCCGCCCAGAAGTCCTGACGGGCCAGCACGCTGGTGTCCGTCTGGTCGGTGAAGAAGCCGTCCACGCCGAGCTCGTACAGGTACGTCGCCCAGCCGATCGCGTCGCCGTACGCGTTCGGGTCGGTGCCCCGGCGGTAGTCCAGCGGCAGGAAGGCGTTCTCGTTGCGCACCGTGTACGGGTGCAGCAGCAGGCCGGCCGCGTGCGCGTCCTGCACCAGGGTGGTCGGGGCCAGCAGCTTGCCGGTCGCGTCGACGGGCGCGATCAGCGTGGTGGTCGGGCCGATGCCGTGGGCGAAGGAGGAGATCCAGCGCAGGCCCTCGGGCTTCACCAGGTCGGCCACCGTGCGCTTGTCGCCGGCGAGCACGAAGTCGTACGGCTGGCTGGTCGGGCCGCTGAGCAGGAAGATCTTCGGGTTGTCGACCAGCTTGGCGAGCCGCTGCAGGCTGCTCGGCTCGAAGGACTGCAGGATCGCCCGGCCGTTGCGCCCGGCCAGGCCGGTGCGGCGCAGCTCGTCGGCGAGGCGCTCCTCCAGCGGCAGGCCGATCGAGCGGAAGTAGCTCGGGTGCTTGGTCTCGGGGTAGACCCACACGTCCCGGCCCAGCTCGCGGCCACGCTTGCGGGCGAAGTCGGCCACCTCGCGGAAGGTCGGGACCGCCCAGCGGCCGTCGTAGAGGGTGTTGCGCTGGCGCTGCTGCGGCAGGCGCTCCTTGGCGCGCAGGGTGCGCAGCTCGGCGAGGGTGAAGTCCTCGGTGAACCAGCCGGTCTGAGCCGCGCCGTCGATGGTCTTCGTCGTGCGGCGGCCGGCGAACTCCTTGTGGTCCGCGACGTCCGTGGTTTCCGCGATGTTGTTCTCGTGACGGACCACCAGGTGGCCGTCCTTGGTGGGGACGAGGTCCGGCTCGATGACGTCCGCGCCCAGCTGCAGCGCCAGGTCGTAGGAGCCCAGGGTGTGCTCGGGGCGGTAGCCGGGGGCTCCGCGGTGGCCGACGATCAGCGGATGCGGCAGCCGGTCCAGGCCGGTGCCGGTGCGCACCGGCGGGCGGGTGCCGCCCGGGCGGCCGGCGGCGGCGCGCTCGTCGGCGGCACCGGACTGCTCGTCGCCCGGCTGGTCCGCGCCGGGGGCGGCGAAGGCCTCGCCGGCACCGGCCGCGAAGGCCGCCGCGCCGATCCCGGCCGCACCGGTGACCCGCAGGAAGGACCGACGGGAGGAGGCGGCGGCGTCGGCGGACCCGGCGGGGGTGCCGCCGTCGGACGGACGGTACGTCATGGATGCTCCTAGCTGAGGGCGTCGCGGAGTGAGTGCCGCCCGCAGACTAGGAGCAGCGGCGCCCGGCCGGGTGGCCGTCGGACGAACTGCGGGAGAAGTTCCCGCACCCGCCGCCCCGGAGCACGGGGGAGGCCGGCCGCGGTCACGCACCGCGGCCGGCCTCCGCCCCGGGGCTCCCGGCCGGCCCGGCCAGGGACGGGCGGGGCCGGCGCGTCGGGAGGTGGTCCCCCGGGGGTGGTGGAGCGCCACCGATTCTGCTCCGGCGCCCGGCCGCCGGACCATCCCCGGAACCTGGGACGCCACGGGGCGGACGCCGCCCGTACGGCCCGCTCAGAGCGCGGCGAGCAGCTCCCGCCCCAGCGGCCAGTCGCCCAGCCCGGAGTCGGAGTTGAGGTGCCCGAAGGCACCGGGCTCGACGTAGCGCGCGCCCCAGGCGGCGGCGAACCGCCGGGCGCGCTCCGGGGTGACCCACGGGTCGTCGGTGCTGGAGACCACGGTGGCCGGGAACGGCAGCGGGGACAGCGCCACCGGGCGGAAGCCCAGCAGCTCGGGGACGTCCGCGTGATCGACGTCCGCGGGCGCCACCAGCAGCGCGCCGCGCACCGCCGCCGTCCGCGGGGCCGGCGCCCCGGCCGCCCAGCGGGCCACCGTCACGCAGGCGAGGCTGTGCGCGACCAGCACCACCGGGCCCTCGGCCGCCGCCGCGGCGACCGCCTCGTCCACCCGGGCCACCCAGGCGTGCGGATCCGGGTGCTCCCAGTCGTCCTGCCGCACCCGGACGAACGCCGCCGGGTCCGCGGCCTCCCAGCGGCTCTGCCAGTGGGCCGGCCCGGAGTTCTGGTAGCCGGGCAGGACGAGGAAGGTAGTGCGGTCGGACATCGGCGCGGGGCCCTCCGGGGAGAAGAAGTCACGGACACGACGACGCCGGGGCGCGGAAACCGCGCCCCGGCGTTGGGTCGAGGGCGAGGAGAGCGAAGGGGCTGGATTCAATAGGAGTGAGAAGGAAGCCCCTTCATGGCCTCGCCGCGGCTCACGCTACCAGTCAGACGGGAATCAGGTCGCGCAGATTTTCGGGGGTGACGACCCGGGAGTCCGGGTGCAGCCCCTCCGGCCGCTCCAGCCCGATGTAGGTCACCGGCCCGGCGGGGACCTCGGCGCCGTCCCACAGGGTGACGGTCGCGGCCCGCTGCCGCATCAGGTCGGTGAGGTGGCGGACGGTGAGGTACTCGCGTTCGACGACCCCGCGCAGCAGCGTCGCGACCGACACCCGGTTGTCCTCCACCCGGTTGGCGTCGGGCATGCCGACGAGGTACAGGTGCAGCCACTTGGCGTGCCAGCGGCCGTCGTCCCCGCGCAGGAACGCCAGCGGCAGGGCCACCCGCCCCGGGCCGCGCAGATCCGACTTCATCCGTACGGTGCGCGGCTCGAAGGGCCGCCCCGCCTGCTCGCCGTCGCGCAGCATGAAGCCGAAGAACGACTCCTCGACCTGCTCGAAGCCCTCGCCCGAGTAGACGTCGACCTGCGGGACCACGAACGCGGCCCGCACCGTGTCCAGCCGCAGGTTGATGAACTCCGACGCGCCCTCGGGCGCGTCGGTGATGTCCCCGGAGTGCTCGCCGCCGATCGCGGTGAGCGAGGTGTAGGAGAGCCAGGAGACGGTCTCGTAGGACTCGTTCAGCAGCAGCGCCGACAGATCGAGGTCGGTGCGCCGCTCGCGCTGCTTCCAGGACATGAAGAAGCGCAGCAGCTCGCCGTCGACCGGGCTGAGCGAGCCGCGGGGCAGCACGCCCAGGCCCGCGGACGTGGCGTTGCCGCTGAGCGGCAGGGCGACGTCGAGGACGGCCGGGTCGACCAGCAGGTGTCCCGGATCCGGCAGCCGCCGGCTCACCTCGGCGTCCAGCGCGGCGATCAGGCGCCCGTGCTCGGCGGGCGGCAACGGCGGCCGGACGTCGGCGAAGACCCGGCCGCGGCCGGTCCGGTTGACGAAGATCCGGTGCCCGCCGCCGTCGGCGCGCCGGTTCTGGAGGTGCTCGCGGACCGACAGCAGCAGGCGGCCGGACACCCGCCCGGCCGCCGCCTCGGCGGCGGCCACCACGGTCCCGCGCTGCTCCTCGGTGGCGCAGGCGCGCAGCAGGCGGTCGAGCGCGCGGAACAGCTTGCCCGGGGCGGCGGACAGCAGCCGCACCGCCGCCGAGACGTCCCCCGCGCCGAACGCCTCCTCGATGCGGCTGTCGAAGGACCGGGCCTCCCGCTCGCCCCGGGCGACCGCGAACACCTCGGCGGCGTGCGGCCGGCCCGGGTACTCGTGCGGGTGCAGCCGCTCGCCGAGGCGCTTGAACATCTCGCGGTGCGCGCCGACGTCGCCGAGCTTGGCGGGGGCGGCGGCGACCACCGCGTCCAGGCCGGCGATCAGCGCCCGGCGCACCGGCCGGGAGAAGGGGCGGAACCGGGTCGGCCGTGCGAGCGTGACGTCACCGTCCGACAGGGCGCAGGCCAGGCGCAGCACGTCGGTGACGGTGTCCAGCAGGAGGTCCGCCCCGGCGTCGAGGCGGGCCCGGTTGACGACGGCGCGGTTCTCCCGGACCGGGATCGCCCCGGGCTGCGGCCCGTGCGCGCAGTGCCCGGCGAGCTCGCCGAGGTCGCGCAGGGCCTCCTCGCCGAGCGGGGTGGCACTGCCCGCCAGCGCCAGGTACAGGGCGGTGAGCTCGTCCTCCAGCGGGCCGCCCGGGTGCAGCACGGTCAGCCGGTCGCCGGCGGCGGCGATCAGCTCGTCGTGGGCGGCGAGCAACTCGGCGTAGGTGTGCTGGTAGCGGCCGTAGCGGGGCAGCGTCAGCAGGTCGACCACACCGGCGTCGAGCTGGGCGAGGGTGTGCTCGCGGGTGTCATCGTCGGCGAGCGCCTCGCCGATGCAGCGCGCCCAGAAGTCGACGGTGTCCGGCACGTCGGCCGGGAAGTCCACGAAGTAGGCGTTGTGCCGGACGTGGTCGCCGGACAGCTCGCGCACGGTGGGCAGGGTGCGGAGGGCCGTGTCGTGGACGGCCTGCGCGCTCAGCCCCGACAGCCGCTCCAGCGACCCGGCCGAGAGCTTGAAGCCCACGGACATCAGCGCGGTGTCGAACTGCCGCGCCGCGGCCTCGCCGTTCCCGGCCGGACCGTCGGGGGCGGGCAGGCGGAAGGTGTGTCGGACGACCAGGGATTCGAGACGCTGGGACATTCCGGCATGATCCCAGAGCCGCGCGGGCCGCCGCACCCGGGTTTCCCGGGCCCGGCCGGCCCACCGGGGGCGCGCGCCACGGGGCGTGCGCCGTGCGCGGACGGTGCGCCCCGTTGCGTGCGGGGACCGGGTGCGGGAGGTTGGTCCGGGCCCCGGAGCGGAGCTCTCCGGCCCGGGCCCGCACCGTGTTCGACGACCGATCACTTCGGAGGGATGTCGGCGATGGCATCGAAGATCCTGCTCGTCACCGGGGACGCCGCGGAGTCACTGGAGGTGTTCTACCCGTACCAGCGGCTGCGCGAGGAGGGCTACCGGGTCGACATCGCGGCGCCGGCGAGGAAGCGGCTCCAGTTCGTGGTGCACGATTTCGTCGAGGGGTTCGACACCTACACCGAGAAGCCGGGCTACACCTGGCCCGCCGACCTGGCGTTCGCCGAGGTCGACCCGGCCGACTACGTGGCCCTGGTGATCCCGGGCGGGCGCGCCCCCGAGTACCTGCGCAACGACCCCGAGGTGCAGCGGATCGTCCGGCACTTCTACGAGGACGGGAAGCCGGTCGCCCAGATCTGCCACGGCCCGCTGGTGCCGGCCGCCGCCGGGGTGCTCGCCGGGCGGACGAGCGCCGCCTACCCGGCCCTGGAGCCGGACGTGCGGGCGGCGGGCGCGACCTACGTGGACGGCGAGGCGGTGGTGGACGGCGTGGTGGTCTCGGCCCGCGCCTGGCCCGACCACCCGGCGTGGCTGCGGGCGTTCATCGAGGTCCTGCGGGTCAAGGCCCCGGTCGACTGAACCGTCGCGCGCCGCGGCCACCCCCGGGACCCTAGGGGGCGGTCCCTGAGGAGACCTCGGGGCCGGCCCCTCCCTGAGGGGGAGCGACCCGCCGGACGCAGCTCGGACCAGCGGCGGACGACCTCCGCCGCGCCTCCTGTCAGAGTGTCAAATGCCGAGAACAGCACTGGTGTTGTGGGCACCGGCCGGCACGGACACAGGAGGGCTCATGGGCATGGTGGAACACGGGGACGGCGCGGCGGAGCAGGCCGGCCGCGGGGGGACGGGGCGCCGGCGGCGCCGCCCGGCCGCCCGGCTGGTGGCGCTCGTGCTCGCGGGCGCGGGCCTGGTGGGCGTGACGGCCCCGGCGGCCGGCGCCCTCGGCACCGCGCCACCGATCGGAACGGTGGCGGTGACCAGTACCCAGGACGAGGCGGCGCCGGACGCCGCCGGACGCGGGCCCCGGAAGGGCGTCGACACCGGGGCCCTGAACGCCGCGCTGCGCGGCATGGTCGACTCCGGCGGCACCTCCGCCTCGCTGGCCCGGGTCGGCGACCACGGCCGCACCCTGTGGAAGGGTGCCTCCGGCGTCGCCGACCGCACCACCGGCGCCCCGGCCTCGCCGGACGGCCGCTTCCGGATCGGCAGCGTGACCAAGACCTTCGTCGCCACCGTCGCCCTCCAGCTGGTCGCCGAGGGGCGGATCGGCCTGGACGACCCGGTGGAGCGCCTGCTGCCGGGCGCGGTGCCGAACGGCGCGGGCATCACCCTGCGCCAGCTGCTCGGCCACACCAGCGGGGTGTTCAACTACACCGAGGACGCCGCCTTCGACGTCGAGCAGCCCGGCTACATCGAGCAGTGGCTGGAGTCCGGCCGCTACACCCGCTGGACACCGCAGCAGCTCGTCGCGCTGGCCAACGCCCACCCGCCGTACTTCGCGCCCGGCCAGGGCTTCCACTACTCCAACACCAACTACGTCCTGGTCGGTCAGATCATCGAGCGGGCCACCGGCCGCAGCTGGCAGCAGGAGGTGGAGCGCCGCGTCGTCCGTCCGCTGCACCTGACCGGCACCTTCATGCCCGACCACGAGCCGACCGTCCCCGGCCCGCACGCGCACGGCTACTACGACCTGCCCACCGGCCCGGCCGACGTCACCGAGCTGGACCCGAGCATGGCGGGCGCCTCCGGCGCCGGGATCTCCACCACCGCCGACCTCAACACCTTCATCGCCGCCCTGATCGGCGGCCGGCTGCTGCCCCGCCCCCAGCTCGCGGAGATGATGCGGGCCACCCCGCAGAGCGAGGGCCGCTACGGCCTCGGCCTGGAGCGGGCGACCACCGACTGCGGGGTGCTCTGGGGCCACACCGGCGGCATCCCCGGCTACAACACCATCCTCTACACCACCGCCGACCTGCGCCGGCAGCTCGCGGTCTCGATGAACGCCCAGGGCCTCTCGACCCCGCCGGAGACCAGGGCGGCCTACGAGAAGCTCCAGAGCGCCGCGACCTGCACCGGCTGAGCGGGGCCACCCGGCCCCGGACCGGCGGAGCGGGGATGCCATCATGGCCCGCATCGACGGGCCGTCGTCACGAGGAGGACCAGGATGGCAGAGCCGCTGATCGCCGAAGTCGGGGGCCGGGTGCCCGCCGTCGACCCGGGCGCCTTCGTCGCGCCGAACGCGGTCGTGGTGGGCAGCGTGACGGTCGGCGCCGGGGCGAGCGTCTGGTACGGCGCGGTGCTGCGCGGGGACGCCGAGACGATCACGGTCGGCGCGGACAGCAACGTCCAGGACAACTGCACCCTGCACGCCGACCTCGGCTTCCCGCTGGTGATGGGGGAGCGGGTCTCGGTCGGCCACAACGCGGTGCTGCACGGCTGCGTGATCGAGGACGACGTACTGGTCGGGATGAACGCCACGGTGCTCAACGGCGCCCGGATCGGCGCGGGCTCCCTGGTCGCGGCCGGCGCCGTGGTGCCGCAGGGCACGGTGGTCCCGCCCGGTTCGCTGGTCGCCGGGGTGCCGGCCAGGATCCGCCGCGAGCTGACCGAGGAGGAACGGGCCGGCATCAAGATCAACGCGGAGGGCTACCTGCTGCTCGCCGACGGCCACCGGGAGCTGCGTCCGCGCTGACCAGCCCGCCCGCCTCCGGGGCCGGCGCGGGCCCGGGCACCCGGGCCGCGCCGCCGGCGGCGACCACGACCGTCGGCGCGGCCGTGCGCCGACGGTCGACGGCCCAGGCGGCCACCGCGATCGCCGCACCCGAGGCCGCCAGGCCGGAGCCGACCAGCGGCGGCGAGGTCCAGCCCAGCCCCGCGTCCAGCGCCAGCCCGCCGAAGAACGCGCCCTGGGCGTTGGCCAGGTTGAACGCGCCCTGCACCGTCGCCGAGGCCAGCGTCGGCGCGCTCCGAGCCTCGCGCATGACCAGCGTCTGCACCGCCGGCACGATCGCGAACCCGAACAGGCCGACCAGCACCACCGTCACCGCCGCCGACCACTCGGCGCGCGCGGTCACCGCGAACAGCGCCAGCACCGCCGCGAGCAGGACGAACGCACCGCAGACCGTCGGGCGCAGCGCGCGGTCGGCCGCGTACCCGCCGAGCAGGTTGCCGATCGTCATCCCCACCCCGAACAGCGCCAGCACCAGCGTCACCGAGCCGGTGGCGTAGCCGGACACCTCGGTCAGCAGCGGGGTGATGTAGGAGTAGCAGGCGAAGAAGCCGCCGCAGCCGAAGACCACGGTGGCCAGCGCCAGCCAGAGCTGACCGCTGCGGAACGCGCCCAGCTCGTGCCGCAGGCCCGCCTGCGCGGGGGAGGGCAGCGCCGGCACCAGCCGGGCGATCGCCACCGCCCCGGCCGCACCGATCGCGACCACCACCAGCATGGTCGCCCGCCACCCCAGGTGCTGGCCGAGCAGCGTCGCGGCCGGCACCCCGACGACATTGGCCAGGGTCAGGCCGGAGAACATCACGGCGACCGCCCGGGCCCGCTTGTCCGGCGTCACGAGCTCGGCCGCCGCCACCGCCCCGGCACCGAAGAACGCGCCGTGCGGCAGCCCGGTCACCAGCCGCGCGGCGGCCAGCGTCCAGAAGTCGGGGGCGAGCGCGCAGAGCAGGTTCCCGAAGGCGAAGAACGCGGCCAGCGCGACCAGCACCGCCTTCCGGGGCCGCCCGGCGGCGAGCGCGGTGAGCAGCGGCGCCCCGATCACCACGCCCAGCGCGTAGGCCGAGATCAGCCAGCCGGCCTGCGGGATCGAGACGTCCAGGCCGTCCGCGACCTGGGGGAGCAGTCCCATGGCGGCGAACTCGGTGGTTCCGATGGCGAACGCGGTGACGGCCAGGGCGACCAGCGCGAGGGGCACGGGGGTACTCCGGGAGGAACGGGGACGAGCGGGGATTGTTCGTCCGGAATCCTAATCGGACCGGATGACGCGCCCGTGTGGTGCGCGAGGCGGTCCGGTGACGGACGGGGGTCGCCACCCGGGCGTCCGCGCGGGAGACTGGGGTCATGTGCCGCAGTATCAAGACGCTCAGACCGCCCGTGACGCCCGACGCCACGGAGGAGGACTACCGCGCGGCCGCCCTCCAGTACGTGCGCAAGGTCTCCGGCTTCCGGGCCCCGGCCGCGCACAACCGCGAGGCCTTCGACCGGGCCGTGGACGCCGTCACCGAGGCCACCGCGAGCCTGCTCGCCGAGCTGGAGGTCCGCGGAGCCCCCGCCCGTGCGGCCCGGGCCGGCGTCTAGGGGGCCGTACAGGGAGCAGGAGGTCGGTGATGAGCTCCGTCACCCGCTACGCACTCACCTTCCCGGGCACCCCCGGAACCCAGGCCCCGCAGGACGTGGTCGTGGTCGCGCGCACCAGCGCCACCGGGCCCGGCGGGCACCCGGTGTACGAGGACGCCAGCGGCATCGTCCGGGCCGAGATCAGTGACGCGGGGGAGGTCAGGATGCTCGCCAGCGGCGGCCACCAGACGCCGCACTGCCCGGTCCACGCCCAGCCGCTGCCCTGACGCCCTGCTGACAGCACCGCGCCCGTGGGGCACACTCGCGGCATGACCACAGCACGCTGGCAGGGCACCGTCGTCGCCGAGAGCGAGGACACCGTCGTCGTCGAGGGCAACCACTACTTTCCGGTCGACTCCGTGCGCACCGAGTTCCTGCGCC
This sequence comes from Kitasatospora sp. NPDC059462, assembly GCF_042749955.1. Classification (NCBI taxonomy): domain Bacteria; kingdom Bacillati; phylum Actinomycetota; class Actinomycetes; order Kitasatosporales; family Streptomycetaceae; genus Kitasatospora; species Kitasatospora sp. NPDC059462. The sequence continues at coordinate 28,270 of NZ_JBHYUU010000103.1, forward strand.
CGTCCGAGACCACCACCTTCTGCGGCTGGAAGGGCACCGCGGAGTACTACTCGCTGCACGTCGACGGCGCGACCAACCCGGACGCCGCCTGGTACTACGCGGACCCCGACCCGGCGGCGGAGCACATCCGCGGGCGGGTGGCGTTCTGGCGGGGCGTGGAGATCACCGACTGACCCGACCGGCCCCCGACCGGCCCGACGGCCGACCCGACCGACCCGACGGCCGACCCGGCTGTCCCCCGTGCGTCCCCCGGCCGGGTCACCGGGACACGGCCGTCGTCGTCCTGTCGCAGGACCGCGACACCCCCGGGGCGTATCGCGCCGCGGCGCCGGGTACGGCCACACCATGGCAATCTTCAGGAAACCGGGACGCCCCGGGCAGCCCGAGCCCACCGCGGACGGCCTCGCCGACGAGCTGGCCGGCCTGGTCGAGGAACTCGAACCCGGGGAGCCCGCCGAGGGCGGCCCCGGCGAGCTCGCCGAGTACCGGGCGGACACCGAGCGCGGCCGGCGCCGCGGCGCCCGGCTGGTCGCCGCGATCGCCCGGCGGATCGGCACCGGCGGCCGGGCCGCCGCCAAGGGCGCCGCGGTCGGCGGCCGGGCCCTCACCGAGCAGCTGCTGCAGACCGCCCCGCGGATCCCGGTCCGCACCCTCGCCACCCTGCGCGCCCAGCACCCCGGCGCCGCCGACCCGGAGAAGCTCGCCGACCTGCTGGTCACCGGCGCGAGCCGGGCCTCCAGCGCGCTCGGCGCGGGCGTGGGCGCCGCCGCGATGCTCCCGGTGCCGCCCGCGATGCCGGTCGAGATCGCCGCCGAGACGATCGCCGTCGCCGCCGTCGAGATCAAGCTGATCGCCGAGCTGCACGAGGTCTACGGCCTGCCCGTCCGGGGCACCGCGACCCAGAAGGCCGGCGCGTACGTCGGCGCCTGGGCCAACCGCCGCGGCATCGACCCCACCCTGCTCGCCAAGCCGGCCGGCCTGGCCGCGATGGCGCTCGGCAGCGAGGTGCGCCAGCAGGTGCGCCGCCGGCTCACCCGCAGCTCGCTGCGCCGACTGCCGTCGCTGACCCCGCTGCTGGTCGGCGCGGGCATCGGCGCCACGATCAACCTGCGCGACACCCGCAAGGTGGCCCGCGAGGTCCGCGAGTCGCTGCGCCGGCTGCCTCCGGCGGACCCCGGGTACTGGGCGGCCGCCGCGCCCGCCGAGGGGCCCCGGCCCGGCGACTGACCGCCGCCCGCGGGCGGCGGGGCGGACCGGCCGGCCCCCGACGGGACCCGCCCGGCCGGGCCGCGGCGGCGGCCCCGCGCCCGGGGCGCCCGCCGGGGTCTGCGGGGCCCCCGCCCCCCGGCCCCGCATAA
>NZ_JBHYUU010000104.1:0-29320 GCF_042749955.1 Kitasatospora sp. NPDC059462
GTGCCGTACCGTCCGCGTGGGGGTGGTTCGGACGGTACGGCGGTCGAGCCGCGGCCGGGGGCGCGCCCATCGGCGGACGCCCGCGGCCGCGAGAACCGGTCCCGGTCAGTTCTCCGGGAAGTGGCAGGCCGCCTCGCGACCGCCGGGTCCGGCGATCCGCAGCAGCGGCCGCTCGGTGCGGCAGATCTCCTGCGCCTTCGGGCAGCGCGGGTGGAAGCTGCACCCGGACGGCGGGTCGGCCGGGCTCGGCGGGTCGCCGAGCAGCACGATCCGCTCGCGCTCCCGCTCCGCCGCCGGGTCCGGCAGCGGCACCGCGGAGAGCAGCGCCTTGGTGTAGGGGTGGGCGGGGTTGCCGTACACCTGGTGCTTGTCGCCGATCTCGACGATCCGCCCGAGGTACATCACCGCGACCCGGTCACAGACCCGCTTGACCACCGAGAGGTCGTGCGCGATGAAGATGTACGCCAGCCCCAGTTCGTCCTGGAGCCGCTCCATCAGGTTGACCACCTGGGCCTGGATGGAGACGTCCAGCGCGGAGACCGGCTCGTCGGCGACCACCAGCCGCGGCGAGGTGGCCAGCGAGCGGGCGATGCCGATGCGCTGCGCCTGGCCGCCGGAGAACTCGTGCGGGTAGCGGTCCAGGTGCTCGGGGATCAGGCCGACCAGCTCCATCAGCTCGGCCGCCCGCTTGCGCGCCTCGGCCGCGCCGGTCCCCTGGACGAGCAGCGGCTCGGAGATGATCCGGGCCACCGTCTGGCGGGGGTTCAGCGAGGAGTACGGGTCCTGGAACACCATCTGCAGGTGCCTGCGGTGCGGGCGCAGCGCGGCCTGGCTCAGGCCGCCGATCTCGGTGCCGTCGAAGGTGACGGTCCCGGAGGTCGGGTCCAGCAGCCGGACGATCATGCGCCCGGTGGTGGACTTGCCGCAGCCGGACTCGCCGACCAGGCCGAGCGTCTCGCCGGCGCCGACGTCGAAGCTCACCCCGTCCACCGCCCGGATCGGGGCGCCGGCCTTGCCGGTGCGCGAGCGGCGGCCGGGGAAGGCCTTCACCAGGTCCCGTACGGACAGCAGGGGCTCGGTCATCCCAGGGCTCCTTCCGGCACCAGCGGCAGGTGGCAGGCGGCCTGGTGGCCGGGGGCGAGCGGGCCGAAGCCGGGCCGCTCGGACAGGCAGCGGGCGTGGTCCTCGGCGGTGGCGGCGGTGGTGCGGGCGCAGCGCGGGGCGAAGGAGCAGCCGGGGGCGGGGGCGATCAGCGACGGCGGGCTGCCGGGGATGGCCCGCAGCGGGGCGTCGTCGGTGTCGTCCAGGCGGGGCAGCGAGTCGAGCAGCCCGCGGGTGTAGGGGTGCGCGGGGGCGGCGAACAGCCTTTCCACGGGGGCCTGTTCGGCGGCGCGGCCGCCGTACATGACGAGCACCTCGTGGGCGACCCGGGCGACCACGCCGAGGTCGTGGGTGATCATCACGACGCCGAGGCCGCGTTCCTGCTGGATCCGGGCGATCAGATCGAGGATCTGGGCCTGGACGGTGACGTCGAGCGCGGTGGTCGGCTCGTCGGCGATCAGCAGCTCCGGCTCGCAGGCGAGCCCCATGGCGATCATCACGCGCTGGCGCATGCCGCCGGAGAACTGGTGCGGGTACTCGTCGACCCGGCGGGCCGGCTCGGGGATGCCCACCTCGGCGAGCATCTCGATCGCACGCCGGCGCCCCGCCTTGCGGGAGGCCTTGAAGTGCACCCGGTAGTGCTCGGCGATCTGCTCCCCGACGGTGTAGAAGGGGTGCAGGCTGGACAGCGGGTCCTGGAAGATCATCGCGATCCGCCGGCCCCGGACGGTGCCGAGTTCCTTCTCGCCCAGGCCGTTGAGCTCCTGGCCGTGCAGCCGGATCGAGCCGGTGACGGCGGCGCCGCGGTGCAGGCCCATGACGGCGAGCGAGGTGACGGACTTTCCGCTGCCGGACTCGCCGACCAGGCCGAGGGTCCGGCCGGCCTCGACGGTGAAGTCGATGCCGTCGACGGCCCGGACGACGCCGCGCGGGGTGGTGAAGGAGACCTTGAGGTCGTCGACCTCCAGAAGGGCGGTCATCAGTACCTCACTCTCGGGTCGACGAATGCGTAGAGCACGTCGACCAGCAGGTTCGCGACCACGATGAAGAAGGCCGCGAGCAACGTGACGCCGAGGATGACGGGCTGGTCGGAGCGGAGCAGCCCGTCGTAGAAGAGCCGTCCGATGCCGGGCAGGCCGAAGATCGACTCGGTGATGACGGCGCCGGCCAGCAGGCCGCCGAGGTCCATGCCGAAGATGGTGAGGATCGGCGTCATGCCGGAGCGCAGGCCGTGCTTGACGGTGACCGTGCGGGACGGCAGGCCCTTGGCGCGGGCCGTGCGGATGTACGGCTCCGCCATCGCCTCGATCATCGAGTTGCGGCTCTGCCGGGCGTACTGGGCCGCGTACAGCAGGGCCAGCGCGATCCAGGGCAGCAGCAGGTTGGAGCCCCACTCGAACGGGTTGTCGGTGAACTTGTGGTACGAGGGGTAGGGCAGCAGACCGGCGCTGCGCACGACGCCCCAGATCAGCATGATCGAGGTGAAGTAGACCGGCAGCGAGGCGGTGCCGACCGAGAGCACCATGAGGACCTTGTCGGCCGGCCTGCCCTTGCGCAGCGCCGAGGTGACGCCGGCGCCGAGGCCGAGGACCAGCCAGAGCACGGCCGCGCCGATGGCGAGCGAGACGGAGACCGGCAGGCGGTCGACCAGCAGGTCCCAGACCGGCAGCGAGTACTCGTAGGAGTAGCCGAGGCAGGGGAAGCCGCAGTGCACGGCGCTGGGGCCGCTGCCGTAGTCGCGGCCGGCCACGATGCCGGCCAGGTAGGCGCCGAACTGCTCCCAGATCGGCTTGTCCAGGCCCATCGCCGCCTTGACCTCGGCGAGCCGGTCGGGGCTGCAGGTCTTGCCGCAGGCGGCCGCGGCCGGGTCGTTGGGCAGCAGGTAGAAGATGGTGAAGGTGATGGCGCAGATGGCCAGCATGATGCCGGCCACGCCGATCAGCCGGCGGCCGAGGTAGAGGATCACGACCGGCCTCCCCGGGGGTCGAGGATGTCCCGCAGCGCGTCGCCGAGCAGGGTGAACGCCAGGACGGCGACGAAGAGGAAGACCGTCGGGATCAGGAAGTACGTCGGGTCGGTCTCGTAGTGCACGATCGACTCGGAGATCATCTGGCCCCACGAGGCCGTGGGCGGCCGGACGCCGACGCCCAGGTAGGAGAGCGCGGCCTCGGTGGCGATCATGCCGGGGATCAGCAGCGTGGTGTACGCGATGATCGGGCCGGAGACGTTCGGCAGGATCTCCCGGGTGAGGATGCGCCAGGAGCGCGCGCCGCCGACCTTGGCGGCCTCGACGTACTCGCGGTGCTTGAGCGACAGGGTCTGGCCGCGGACCACGCGGGCGATGCCGGGCCAGCCGAACAGCCCGATCACCGCGGTCATCAGCAGGATCCGGTTGACATCCTTGGCCACCGACATCATCGCGATCATGAAGATCAGCGAGGGGAAGGACATGGTGAGGTCCATCAGCCGGGAGAGCAGGGCGTCGACCCGGCCGCCGAAGTAGCCGGCGGCGATGCCGGCCAGGGTGCCGACGATCACGACCACGGCGGTGGCGATGAAGGCGATCATCAGCGAGACCTGGCCGCCGTGCAGGACCCGGGCGAACAGGTCGCGGCCGGTGACCGGCTCGACGCCGAGCCAGTGCCGGGCGCCGATGCCGCCGAAGTCGCCCCTGGGCACGCCGCCCAGGTAGGGGTCGATGGCGCGCTTGTCGAACTCCTCGGGGGACCAGCCGCCGAGGGCGCTCAGCGGGCCGGCCAGGACGGCCAGCAGGACGAGGACGGCGACGGTGATCAGGCCGAACCGGGCGGAGCCCTTGGCCCAGAGCTGGTCCCAGACCAGCCGCCAGGGCCCTCGCCCGGAGGCCTTCGCGGGGCCCGCCGCCGCGACGGGCGCGGCGGCGGGCTCGGTGGAAGTGCTAGTCATGGCGGAGGTTCCCTCAGCCCTGGCTCTTCGAGGGGTCCTTGAGGCCGACCACGGCCATGTCGATCATGCCGGCGTAGCCGGAGTTGCCGAACGCGCCGGCCACGTTGGTGCCGATCAGCAGCGCGCGGCGCTGCCACATCAGCGGCACGGCCGGGGCCTTCTTCATGAGGTCCTCGTCCAGCTTCTGCCAGGCCTTGTTGGCCTCGTTGACGTCCGTCAGGGTCGCGATGCGGTCCATCTCGTCCATCGTGGCCTGGTCGCGGAACTGGCTGTAGTTGCCCTGGTTGCCCTTCTCCTTGATGGTGCGGCCGTCGAAGATGAAGGGCAGGAAGGTCGCGCCGGACGGGTAGTCCGGGCACCAGCCGTTGATGGTCAGCTCGGGGGCGTTCTTGGCGTCGCCGAGGGTGTCGGTGAAGGCCGACGGGTCGACCGTGTTGACGGTGACCTGGATCCCGGCCTTGGACAGCGACTGCTGGATGGCCTCACCGCGGGTCTTGTCGCCGAGCGAGACGGTGAGCGAGACCTTGAGGTCGGTCTTGCCGGCCGCCTTCAGCAGCTCCTTGGCCTTCTCCGGGTCGCCGGTCGCCGGGATCTTCAGCGGGTCGGCCTTCACGCCGCCGGTCAGCGACGGCGGCAGGTAGGAGGTGGCGACCTCGGCCAGCGCGGGACCGCCCCACGCGGTGACCTGGGCCTCGCGGTCGACGGCGTACATCACCGCCTCGCGCACCTTCGGGTCGTCGAAGGGCGCCTTGGAGGTGTTCATGTACAGGTTGTCGGTGCAGCCGGTGCGCTCGGCCACCATGCGGGCCTTGACGTCCGCCTTGGGCAGCACCTTCGGCACCGACTCCGGGCGCATCCACGGCATCTCGATCGAGGAGGCGTCGGCGCCCTCGCTGGCGATGATCCGGTCGTCGACCTGGCCGCCCTTGAGGCCCTGGGTCACCACGATCTTGTCCGGGTAGGCCTTGCGGACCGTGTCGGTGCCGGCGTCCCAGTTGCTGTTGCGGACCAGCACCAGCTGCTTGCCGCGGTCGTAGGACTCGATCTTGTACGGGCCGGAGGAGAACGGCCGGGTGTCGTACTGGGTGCCCTTCTCCTGGGCCGGCGGGACCGGGGCGAAGGTCGGCAGGGTGGCCGTGTAGGAGAACTCGGCGACCGGGCGCTTGAGGCGGAAGACGATGGTCTTGTCGTCCGGCGTCTCGATGCTCGGCAGGTGCTCGCCGGTCAGCGGGCCCTTGTAGTTCTCGCCGCCGGCCAGGTACTGCACGGCGTAGTCGGGGCCGCCGGTGAGGTCCGGGGAGAACGAGCGCTCGACGTTGTACTTGATGTCGGAGGACTTGATCGGGGTGCCGTCCTCGTACTTCAGACCGTCCTTCAGGGTGAAGGTCCAGGTCTTGCCGCCGTCGGACGGGCGGCCGACGTCGGTGGCGAGGTCGGGGACGATCTCGCTGCCGGCGGCGCCCGGCTCGGCCTTGAAGGTGACCAGGGTGCGGTAGATCAGCCGGGTCCCGAAGTCCATCTGCGGCAGGGTCCAGTTGCGCGCCGGGTCGAGGTGGGCGAAGTCCTGGTTGGTCAGCACGGTCAGGGTGCCGCCCTTGACCGGCGTACCGCCCGCGATCGTCCCGTTCTCGGCGCCCGGGCCGCTGGTGGAGGTCGCCGCGGCGTCGCCGGAGCCGTCGTCGCCCTTGTCCTTGTTGCCGCAGGCCCCGAGGCCGAGGGTGAGTGCCGCCGCGATGGCCGCCGCGAGGGCGGTCTGAGTACGCCTGTTCATATCTTGACTCCGCAGTGGGGGGCCGCCGTGAAGGCCCGTCGTCCGCCCCGGGGGTGGATCCGGGACCAGCCTCGGAGGGCGACCTCAGGGGGTCTAGCCGCTCCGCGGTGTGACCCGTAACATAGTAATGTGAAATTGCACTGCACAAGAGGTGACGCCGCCCGTTACCGAGCTGTGTCCGTGCCGACCCCCGCCCCACCCCGATCCGCACCACCCGCTTAGGAGCCACCCGGTGACCCTCCGTCAGACCGGCCTCAACACCGGAAGCCACGACCTCCCCGTCTCCGCCGCCCTCAACGCCTTCATGGGCACCTCCTGGGCGGCCACGCCGCTCCCGGCCGAGGACCGCGTCCCCGGCTACGCCGTGACCCCCGGCCGCCGCACCCGACTCTCCGCCGCCTTCCCCGGCGAGCGGCTGATCGTCCCGGCCGGACAGCTCAAGGTCCGCAGCAACGACGTCGACTACCGGTTCCGCCCGCACAGCGCCTACGCCTGGCTCACCGGCCTCACCGGCGAGGACCAGGTCGGCCACGTCCTCGTCCTGGAGCCCACCGGCCCCGACGGCCACGAGCCCGTGCTCTACCTGCGCCCCCGCTCCCCGCGCGGAGGCGACCCGGTGCGCGGGGCCGAGTTCTTCCGCGACCGCCGCTACGGCGAGTTCTGGGTCGGCCGCCGCCCCGACCTCGACGAGGCCGCCCGGCTCACCGGCGTGCGCGTCGAGCACCTCGACGAGCTGGAGAAGCTGCTCACCGGCCCGCAGCCCGCCACCCGCGTCCTCGCCGGCGTCGACCCCGCGCTGGACGCCGCCACCGGCCGCCCCGGCACCCCCGAACTCGCCCAGGCCGACGGCCTGTTCGCCGCCGTGCTGTCCGAACTGCGACTGGTCAAGGACACCTGGGAGGTCGAGCAGCTCCAGCTCTCCGTCGACCACACCGTCCTCGGCTTCGAGGACGTCGTGCGCGCCCTGCCCGCCGCCCTGCGCCACCACCGCGGCGAGCGCTGGATCGAGGGCGTGTTCAACCTGCGGGCCCGCGCCGAGGGCAACGGCATCGGCTACGAGACCATCGCCGCCTCCGGCGCCCACGCCTGCGTCCTGCACTGGATCCGCAACGACGGCGCCCTCGACCCGAACGCCCTGCTGCTGCTCGACGCCGGTGTGGAGACCGACACCCTCTACACCGCCGACATCACCCGCACCCTGCCGCTCAACGGCACCTTCAGCCCCGTCCAGCGGCAGGCCTACGAACTCGTGCTCGCCGCCCAGCAGGCCGGCATCGACGCGCTGCGCCCCGGCGCCCGCTTCCGCGACTTCCACAGCGCGGCCGCCCGGGTCATCGCCGAGGGCCTCGCCGACTGGGGCGTGCTGCCCGTCAGCGCCGAGGAGGCGCTCGCCGAGGACAGCGGCCTCTACCGCCGCTACACCCTCTGCGGCACCGGCCACATGCTCGGCCTCGACGTCCACGACTGCGCCCGGGCCCGCGCCGAGACGTACCTGGACGGCGTCCTGGAGGAGGGCCACGTGCTCACCGTCGAGCCCGGCCTCTACCTCCAGCCCGACGACGAGACGCTGCCCGCCGAACTGCGCGGCCTCGGCATCCGGATCGAGGACGACCTCGTCATCACCGCCGACGGGGCGCGCCTGATGTCCGGCGCGCTGCCCCGCACGGTGCCGGACATCGAGGCCTGGATGGCCGGACTGCTGGGCTGAGCCCGCGGGCTCCCCGGGCCGCCGGGCCTCACCGCCCGGCGGCCCGGGCGCCCTCCCACAGCCGCGTCACCAGCTCGGCCGCCGGGCCGCCGCGCGCCGCCCGGTGGCCCGTTCCCGCCCACAGGTGCATCGCCTGCGCGTCGCCGCGCCGGGCCGCCGCCGCGCGCAGCGGCTGGGTCAGGTGGTGCACGTCCGGGTAGGCGGTGGGCGCGTACGGCTCGAACCGGTCGATGAAGTCATTGCGCAGCGCCCGCGCCGGGCGGCCGGTGAACACCCGGGTCACCGTCGTCGCGTCGAACTCCGTCAGGGCCGCGCGGTGCGCCGCCGAGGTCCCGGCCTCGTCCGCGCGCAGCAGCGCCGTCCCCAGCTGCACCGCCACCGCCCCGGCCCGCAGCGCGGCCGCCACCGCCGGACCGTCGGACAGCCCGCCGGCCGCGATCAGCGGCAACCCCGTCACCGCCCGGACGGCGGCCAGCAGTTCGGGCAGCGGCAGCTCACCGGGACGGTCCGCCGCCGCGTGGGTGCCCCGGTGCCCGCCGGCCTCCGGCCCCTGCACGCACAGCGCGTCCATCCCGACCGCCTCGGCGCGGCGGGCCTCCTCCGGCGTGGTCACCGTGCCGACCTGGAACGTGCCCGCCGCCCGCAGCGCCCGCGCCTCCTCGGCGGAGGGCAGCCCGAAGGTGTACGAGACCACCGGGACGGGGTCGGCGAGCAGCCCGGCGATCTTGGCGTCCCAGTCGTCCCGGTCCGGCCCGATCTCCTCCGGCAGCGTCACCCCGTGCTTCTCGGCCTCCGGCCGCAGCCGCTCCCGGTAGGCGGCCACCGCCGCCCGGTCACCGGGGCCGGCGGGCACGAAGAGGTTCAGGCCGAACGGACGGTCCGTCAGCTCGCGGACGCGGCGGACCTGGTCGAACGTGTCCTCGGCGCTCCGGTACCCGGCGGCGAGGAACCCGAGCCCGCCCGCCCCGCTGACGGCGGCCGCCAGTGCGGGCGTCGACGGCCCGCCGGCCATCGGCGCGGCGATCACGGGCACGGGGAGTTCGTCGAGTCGCACGGCCATCCGGGGATCTCCTCCACTCACACGGCGCACCGGGGTTCTCGGGCTGCCCGCCCCACCCTACGCCCCGCCCCTCCGGCCTCACCCCCGCGCCGGATCCCACGCGTTCGACGTCACCCCCGCGCCGGATCCCACCCCCTCGGTGCCACCCCCGCGCCGGGTCAACCCCCGCCCACGCGCCTCCCGCACGGGACACCACCCGCGACTCCCACCCCCCACAAGCCGCCCGCAGGGCACCCCTCAGCCCCCGCGCCGGATCAACCCCCGCGCACGCGCCTCCCGCACCGCCGCCGTCCGCGACTCCACACCCAACTTCGTGTAGATGTGCACCAGGTGCGACTTCACCGTCGCCTGACTCAGCTGCAGCCGCCGGCTGATCGCCTGGTTGGTGAGCCCGTCCGCGACCAGCCCCAGCACCTCCGTCTCCCGCACGCTCAACGCCGCCGCAGGCGTCCGCATCCGCTCCAGCAGCCGGTCCGCCACCGTCGGCGCCAGCGCCGTCCGCCCCGCCGCCGCCGACCGCACCGCCCGGGCCAGCTCCTCCGGCGGCGCGTCCTTCAGCAGGTACCCGGTGGCCCCGGCCTCCAGGGCCGGCAGGGTGTCGGCGTCGGTGTCGTACGTGGTCACCACCAGGACCCGCGGCGACCCCGGACCGCGCGCGGTGATCGCGGCGGTGGCCTGCGCGCCGTTCATCGCCGAGCCGGGCCCGAACTGCAGGTCCATCAGCACCACGTCGACGTCGGCCTCCGCCGCCAGTTCGACGGCGCGCTCGGCGGTCGCCGCCTCCGCGACGATCGCGAAGTCCGGCTCGCTCTCCAGCACGGCCCGCAGCCCGGCCCGGACCACCGGATGGTCGTCGGCCAGCAGCAGGCGGATCACGGCCTCGGTCACGAGGACTCCTCCCTCGAAGCATCGGGCACCGGCAGCAGCACGGCGAGCGCCGTGCCCTCCCCCGGCGCGGACTCCACCGCGAACGTCCCGCCGAGCGCCCGCGCCCGGGCCCGCATCGACGGCAGCCCGAACCCGCCGTCCCCGCCCTCGGCGGCCTCCGGCCCGCCGACGGCCGACGGATCGAACCCCGCCCCGTCGTCCACCACGTCCAGCGCCACCTCCCCCGCCATGAAGCTGAGCGTCACCTCCGCGTGCGTCGCCCCCGCGTGCCGCACCGTGTTCCCGAGCGCCGACTGCGCGATCCGCAGCAGCGCCACCTCGTGCGGCACCGGCAGCCGGACCCGTTCGCCGGAGACGTGCAGCCGCACCGGCAGGCCGCTGCGCACCGACGTCGTCGCGCACAGCCGCTCCAGCGCGACCGGCAGGGTGTCGCTCTCCAGGGCGGGCGGGGTGAGCGCGCGCACGAAGCGCCGGGCCTCGTCGAGGTTGTCCTGCGCGGCCTGCCGGGCCTGCTCGACGTACTCGGCGGCGGCGTCGGTGCGCTCCGGCAGGGCGCGCTGCGCGGCCCGCAGCAGCAGCTGGATGCTGGTGAGGCTCTGCGCGAGGGTGTCGTGGATCTCCCGGGCGAGCCGCTCGCGCTCGGCGAGGACGCCCGCCGCGTGGTGGGCGGCGTCGAGGTCGGCGCGGGCGGCGGTGAGCTCGTCGATGAGCCGGCGCCGCTCCTCGCTCTCCCGGTAGAGCGCCTGGTAGCCGAGGACGGTCGCGGTGGCGACGGCGGCGCCGAGCAGCGGCCCGATCGCCGCCGCGACGCTGACGGTGTGCTGGTGCGCGGAGTACGCCACGATCGAGGCGACCGCGGTGAGCCCTACCGCCACCGGCCCGGCGCGCCGGCCGAGCAGGTGCAGCTCCAGGAAGTACAGCGGGAAGGCCAGCCAGACACCGTCCTGGGTGGTGAGCAGCACGCCCGCCCAGGTGACGCCGAGCAGGGCGAGCCAGAGCCCGGCGGCCCGGCGGGAGCGGCCGACCGCGGCGATCAGCGGCCCGGCCGTGTAGACGGCGGCCATCGCGGTGGCGGCGGCCGTGACGGCCGCCGGGTCGCCGCCGCGCCCGGCCAGGGCCCGGACGACGGCGAGCGCCAGCAGGCCCGCCACGAGCAGGTGCAGGCAGACCTGGAGGACGCGGGCGACGGGGGTGGTACGGGGTCGATCGGTCGCCATCCGTCCAGCCTAGGGTGCGTGCGGCCACCGGGCATCAATCAAAAGGTTGAACTGCGCTTCTGCCCTTCGATGCCGAGGATGCAATCCCCGGTGCGATGCCCGAGGGGCCCTTCTTCGACCAGTCTCGTCAGTGTCGCAGTGGATCGAGTGGAAGGGCTTGCGGTGTTCGTCGCCTGGAGGGACCTGAGGTTCGCCAAGGGGCGGTTCGCCCTGATGGGGACCGTCATCGTGCTGATCACGGTGTTGGTCGGCCTGCTGTCCGGCCTGACGGCCGGGCTGGGCCGGCAGAACATCTCGGCGATCACCGGCCTGCCCGCCGACCACCTGGCCTTCGGCCGGCCCGCCGACGGCCAGAAGCTGTCGTTCACCGACTCCCAGGTCACCCCCGAGCAGTGGCAGGGCTGGGCCGGGACCCCGGGCGTCACCGACGCCCAGCCGCTCGGCATCGCCACCACCAAGGCGGCGGCCGGAGCGCGCACCGCCGCGCTCTCCGTCTTCGGCGTGCCGGACGGCTCCTCGCTCGCCCCGCAGGGCGCCGCCCTCGTCCCGGGCCGGGCGGTGCTCTCGGAGACCGCCGCCGAGGACCTCGGCGGGCTGCGCCCGGGCGACGCGTTCACCGTCGCCGGCCACCCGCTGACGGTCGCGGCCGTCTCCGGGGACGCCTCCTACAGCCACACCCCGGTCGTCTGGACGACCCTCGCCGACTGGCAGCGGGCAGCTCCCGGCGGCGCCGGGCACGCCACCGTGATCGCGCTCACCACCGCGAAGGGCGCCGACCTGGGTGCCGCCGACGCCACCCTCGGCACCGAGACCCGCAGCCGGGACGACGCGCTCGCCGCGATCGGCTCCTACACCTCCGAGAACGGCTCGCTGCAGCTGATGCGGGGCTTCCTGTTCGCCATCTCGGCGCTGGTGATCGGGGCGTTCTTCACGGTCTGGACGATCCAGCGCAGCGGTGACATCGCCGTCCTCAAGGCGCTCGGCGCCTCCACCCGCTACCTGCTGCGCGACGCGCTGGGCCAGGCCGTCGTCCTGCTGCTGCTCGGCACCGCGCTCGGCACGGCCCTCGCCGCCGGCCTGGGCGCGCTGATCGGCTCCGCCGTCCCGTTCGTCCTGGACGCCCCGACCGTGCTGGTGCCCGCCGTCGTCATGATCGCGCTCGGCGCGGTCGGCGCGGCCCTGTCGGTGCGCCGCATCACCTCCGTCGACCCGCTGACCGCCCTGGGGAGTGCCCGATGACCCTCGTACTCGACCACGTCACCCTCACCTACCCGGACGGCGACGGCCGGCTGACCGCCCTCGACGACGTCTCGCTGACCGTCCCGAAGGGCACCCTCACCGCCGTGGTGGGCCCGTCCGGCTCGGGGAAGTCCAGCCTGCTGGCGGTCGCCGCCACGCTGATCGCCCCGGACTCCGGCCGGGTGACGGTGGACGGCACGGAGACCACCGGCCTGGGCCGCACCGCGCTGGCGGCACTGCGCCGCGACCGGATCGGCATCGTCTTCCAGCAGCCCAACCTGCTGCCCTCGCTCACCGCCGTCGAGCAGCTCCAGGTGATGGCCCACCTGGACGGCCGCGCCCCGCGCACCGCCCTCCCCCGGGCCCTGGAGCTGCTGGACGCCGTCGGCCTGCGGGACCGGGCGGCCAGCCGGCCGCACCAGCTCTCCGGCGGTCAGCGCCAGCGGGTGAACATCGCCCGGGCCCTGATGAACGACCCCACCGTCCTGCTGGTCGACGAGCCCACCAGCGCCCTCGACCACGAACGCGGCGCCGCCGTCCTGGACCTGCTCACCACCCTCACCCACCAGCGCGCCACCGCCACCGTCCTGGTCACCCACGACCGTACCCACCTGACGGCGGTCGACCAGGTCGCCGAGGTCCACGACGGCCGCCTGACCGTGCCGACTACGGTGTGACCTACTTCTTGGCGGCCAGCACGTCGTCCACGGAGAGGGCCACCGACACTCCGATGGACTCCGGCAGCGCGAACGTCTGGCCCGGGTGGTGGACGGCGTGCACCCGGTACTCACCGTCCTGCGGATCGGTGAGCACCATGACCCGAGAATTGGCCCGGTCCACGATCACGTAGACCGGGATCCCGGCGATGGCGTAGACCGTCGGCTTCCGCTTCAGGTCGTCACTCATGTTGGAGGAGGTCACTTCCACTACGAGACGGAAGACAGCGGGGTCGTAGCAGCTGTACTCGATCAGGTGGTCGTCGATGTCGGCATCGACGATGGCAAGATCCGGTACGGCGTAGTCCGAGGGGCCCTCCGGCAGCCAGACCCCGACCCCCTGCATCACCTCGCAGTCCTCGCCGTCCAGACCCGCCGCGAACAACACGCGCATGAGCCGGCTCAGCGATCGGCCATGGGAAGCATTCGGCGGAGGCGTCACGACGATCTGGCTCCCGATGATCTCGACCCGGTGCCCGGCGAACTGGCTTGAGATCAGCTCAGCGGCTTCGAGCAGCGTCGGCTGCTCAATGGGTTCTTCCACTGCGGCGGCGGACATGGAGTTCTCCTTGCTGCCGATGTCGAGAGCATCATCGTAGGGCCGCAGGCCCCTTCACCACCTGAACTGCGGATTTTCGCCCGAACGGGTGGTTTCGCCCCTACCGGGCCCGCAGCCGCAGGCCGGTGCGGGACTCCTCCTCCGCCTCCCGCTGGTCCTCGGCCCACAGTGAGCGGACGTGGCTGAGGTGGCGGGTCATGCAGGACTCGGCCGCCGGGGCGTCACCGGCGATCATCAGGTCGAGCAGCTCCAGGTGCTCCTCCGCCGAGGACACCAGCTCACCGCGCTCGGCGAGACGGTTCAGGCCGTAGAGGCGCGAGCGCTTGCGCAGGTCGCCGACGACCTCGACCAGGCGGGCGTTGCCGGCCAGGCCGAGCAGGTCGAGGTGGAACTGGCGGTCCGCCTCCAGGTAGCCGATGAGGTCCTGCTTGCCGGCCGCGGCGACGATCGCCTCGGCCTGCGGGCGCAGCGCCTCCAGCTGGTCGGCGTTGGCGGTGCGGGCGACCCGGCCGACGGTGGGGACCTCGATGAGGGCGCGGATCTCGGTGAAGTCGTCGAGGTCGCGCTCGGTGAGCTCGGTGACCCGGAAGCCCTTGTTGCGGACGGCCTCGACCAGTCCCTCACGGGCGAGGTCGAGCATGGCCTCGCGGACCGGGGTCGCGGAGACGCCGAAGTCGGCGGCGAGGGCGGGCGCGGAGTAGACGACGCCGGGGCGCAGCTCGCCGGAGATGAGGGCGGCCCGCAGGGCGTGGGCGACCTGGTCGCGCAGCCGCTCCTGGACGGAGATCAGGGTGCGGGGTTTGAGGTCGGCCATGGTGTTCCTCCGGTGAGTGCAGAACACCAGCGTACAATGTCACGTTACGTTGAGTGTGCAACATCCCGTGATTCGGACGGCCCGCCGGCACTCACGACGCACGACCCGACCCATGGTCGCAGGGCCGCCGCCCGGTGACAACGGTCGGCGGCCCACTATTTGATACGCCCCCTCACTCCCGGAGCAGCCCGATCAGGCTGGTCGTGCTGGACGCCCCGTGCCCGGCCTCGACGCCCCGCCGGAAGGTGTCGGCGATCAGCCGCGGCAGCGAGCCGTCCACCCCGGAGGCCTCCACCGTGTGCCGGACGTGCTCGATGCTGGCGAGGGCCATGGCGAGGCGGTCGACGTCGCCCTCGTGGTTGCCG
Organism: Kitasatospora sp. NPDC059462; assembly: GCF_042749955.1. Lineage (NCBI taxonomy): Bacteria > Bacillati > Actinomycetota > Actinomycetes > Kitasatosporales > Streptomycetaceae > Kitasatospora > Kitasatospora sp. NPDC059462. The sequence goes on from NZ_JBHYUU010000104.1 coordinate 14,364, forward strand.
GCGGCGATCCGGGGCGCGTAGAAGGCGAGGAAGCCCGGCATCGAGGCGGCGGTCGAGGTGGCGTACGGCAGGAACGCGTCCGCCGGGATGCCGTTGGCCTCGGCGACGGCGGTGGCGTGCAGGTAGCCGGCCAGCGAGGTCCAGAAGAGGTCCATCTGGATCTGGTAGTACAGCTGGGCGAGGCCCGGGTCGTCACCCCGGTGGTCGGCGCCGGTCAGCACCTCCAGGGCGGAGCGGTGGCGCCCGAACAGCTCGGCCGGACCGCTGTAGAAGGTGGACGACTCGGGCCGGCCGATGCCGGACGGCGGCACCTGCACGCCGCCGGTGAGGTGGCCGGCGCCGCGCTCGGCCAGCCACCGGGCGGCCTCCCGGGCCCGCTCGGGGGTGTCGGAGCTGAGGTTGACGACGGTCCGGCCGGCCAGCTCCGCTTCGGCGGCGGCGAGCACGGCGAACACCGCGTCGTAGTCGGTGAGGCTGAGCACGACCAGCTCGTTGGCGGCGAACGCCTCGGCCGCGCTCGGCGCGAGCACGGCGCCGCGCTCGACCAGGTCGGCCGCCCGCCCGGCGGTCCGGTTCCAGAGCGTGACGGCGTACCCGGCGTCCAGGTAGGCGCCGACCATGGCCCGGCCCATCGGGCCGAGGCCGATCAGGGTGACGGACGGCTTGCTGTGCCGCTGCGGCGTGACGGACATGGGGGTCCCCTCCGGAAGATAACTAGAACGAACGCTCTATCCAGGAGCTGACGCTAGCACAGCACTGGAACGAACGCTCTATTCAATCCACCGGTTAGACTCCCCCCGTGAACACGACCACCACCGGCACCCGCGAGCGGATCGTCCGGGCCACCTCCCGGCTGCTCCAGCGCCAGGGGTTCGAGGGCACCGGCATCAAGCAGATCTCCCGCGAGGCGCAGGCGACCCTCGGCTCCGTCTACCACTTCTTCCCGGGCGGGAAGCAGGAACTGGCCGCCGCGGCGATCCGCCACGGCGACCAGGAGTTCGCCGACCTGCTGCGCGAGGGGCTGGACAGCACCGCCGACCCGGCCGAGGCGGTCGTCGCCTGCACCCGCCTGCTCGCCGAGGCGCTGCGCGCCTCCGACTGGCAGGACGGCTGCCCGATCACCACCACCGCCCTGGAGACGGTCGGCCGGGCCCCGGTCATCGAACAGGCCGTCACCGAGGCCTTCGCGCACTGGCGCGCGATCGTCGAGGAGAAGCTGCACGGCGCGGGCATCGCCCTCACCGACGCCCGCGAGCTCGCCGCCACCGTCATCAACACCCTGGAGGGCGCCGAACTCGCCGCCCAGGTCGACCGCAGCGAGGAACCGCTCCACCTCACCGGCCGTCATCTGGCCCGCCTGATCGACACCTACCGGTAGAGCGCGACCGCGGCGGCCCGGAAACACGAAGAAGCGGCCGACGTGGCGGGGGATCCCGTCCCACCACGTCGGCCGCTCGTCCGGCCGGTCACGTCGACGACCACCCCCCGTCCAGGGCAATGGGTCCGGGGGCGGTGGGCCGGCGCAGCGCCGAGGCGCCGTTCCACCGTGCGTCGGGCCCCACAGCGGGCCCCGTGCCGGCCGGAGACTCAGCCCGCCTCGCGGCGGTACGCCTCCGCCGCGACCGCGAGGTCCTCCCAGGCCATTCCGACACTCTTGAAGAAGCGCGGCCGGTGGGCCGGCACCGGAGCCGTGCCGTTCACCAGCTCGGCCAGGTTCCACAGGGTGTCGGCGCCGGTGATGCCCGCCATCAGCAGGTCGCCGGCCTCCCGCAGCGCCACCGAGCGGGCCTCCACGTAGAGCGCGGACCGGGCGACCAGCACCTCGTCCACCTCCCGCGCGTCCACCTCGTGCGAGCCGACCGCCGCCACCGCCGCGTGGTCCGGGACGAGCGCGCCGTCGAACAGCGGGGTGCGCGCGGTGGTGCAGCAGACCACCAGGTCGGCGTCGGCCACGTCGGCCGGGGTGCCGACGACGGCCGCCACCCCGCGCGCCCGGGCGTACCGGGCCAGCGCCTCGGCGGGCTGCTCGCTGCGGGCGACCACGGTCACCCGGGTCAGCGGGCGGACGGCGAGCAGCGCGTCCAGGTGGCCGTAGGCCTGCGGGCCGGCGCCGAACAGCACCAGGTGCCCGGCCCGCGGCACCGCCAGCCGGTCCAGCGCGACGGCGGTGACCGCGGGGGTGCGCAGCGAGGTGAGCGCGATGCCGTCGAGCAGGGCGAGCGGCTGCAGGGTCGGACCGTCGAGCAGCAGGTAGCTGCCGGTGATCCGGGGCAGCCCGACGGCCGGGTTGGCGGGGGCGACCCCGGCGATCTTCACCCCGGTGTACCGGGCGGAGGCGGCCGGCATCATCAGCAGTTCCCCGGCGGGCACCGGCACGGCCGAGCGGGCCGGCGCGGCCTCCGGGTCCAGCCCGTCGCGCAGCACCTGTTCGATCGCCCCGGCCGCCTCGGCGGGCGTCAGCCAGACGGGGGCCGCGGCGAGGACCTCCGCCGGGCCCGGCACGGCGGGCTGGAGCGGCTCAGCCGCCGCGCCGGGCGCGTCCGGGGGTGACACGGCGGCCGGCGCCGTCCCCGTTCCCCCGCTCACAGCAGGAACCCCGTGCCCAGGGTGTCCTGCGGGTCGAGCACGAAGCGGTGCTCGCCGGTGCGGTGCGCGGTGCCGGTCACCTCGGTGACCACGCCGTCGCCCCACGGGTCGCCGCCGGCCAGCACCCGCCCGCCGAAGACGGTCCCGACGATCGACTCGTGGCGCAGCTCCTGGCCGGGCGCGAGCCGGCCCTCGGCGGCCAGGACCGCCAGCCGGGCCGAGGTGCCGGAGCCGCAGGGCGAGCGGTCGATCTGGCCGTCCGCGAAGACGGTGACGTTGCGCTGGTTCACCCCGCCGTCCTCCGCGGGGAGTTCCTCGTGCAGGATGACCCCGTAGACGCCCGAGAGGCGCGGGTCCACCGGGTGGCGCACCGCCGGGGAACCGGCCAGGGCGGCCCGGATCTCCCGGCCGATCGCGGTGAGTTCGGGCAGCTGCCCGAGGCTCACCGAGAGGCCGAGCGCGGCGGCCGGCACCGAGGCGTAGCAGGCGCCGGAGTGCGCGACGGCCACCTCGACGGTGCCCCGGGAGGTCTCCACCGGCAGCTTCAGCTCGCTCACCCAGGAGGGCACGTTGCGGAACGTCACCCCGGTGGTCCGCCCGGCGGCCCGGTGGACCAGCGCGGTGACCCGGCCGGACGGCACGTCGATCCGCACCCGGGCGACGCCGTAGTCGGGCGCCGCGACCAGTCCGGAGTCGACCGCCCAGGCGCCGAGCGCGATGGTGCCGTGGCCGCAGGCGGTCGAGTAGCCGTCCTTGTGCCAGAACAGCACGCCGAGGTCGGCCTCGTCGTCGTCCGCGGGCACCAGGAAGCCGCCGTACATCCCGGCGTGGCCGCGCGGCTCGCGGGTGAGCAGCTGCCGGACGTCGTCCAGCGCGCTCGGCCGGGGCGCGGTCGCGGTGCCGCCGGAGCCGATCGCGATGGCGCGGCGCTCGGCGACGCTGTCACCGGGGATCACCGGTGCTCCGGCGACGACGATCCGGAACGGCTCCCCGGCGGTGTGGTAGTCGACGGTGTCGATGTGCAGGGCCTCGGCAGCGGCGGCGGGTTGCGCCGTCATCAGGCACCCCCGGCCGGCAGCAGGGTGACGGTGCGGCCCTGGGTGTAGAAGTCCAGCGCCGCCTGCCCCTGCTCGCGGGCGCCGTGGCTGGCGCCCTTGGCGCCGCCGAACGGCAGGTGGAAGTCGACGCCGCTGGACGGCGCGTTGACCCGGATCATGCCCGCGTCCAGCCGGTCGGCGACGGCCAGCGCCGCGTCCAGGTTCCGGGTGTGCACCGAGGCCGCCAGCGTGTACGGGGTGTCGTTGGCGAGCGCGATCGCCTCGTCGAGATCGGCCGCGGCGTGCAGCACGGCGATCGGGCCGAAGAACTCCTCGCGGCGCAGCGGGTGGTCGTCCGGCACCCCGGTGACCAGGGTCGGGTCCAGGAACCAGCCGTCCCGCTCGGGCACGCCGCCGCCGGCCAGCACCTCGGCGCCGGCTTCCCGGGCGGAGGCGACGGCCGCGGTGATCTCGTCCCGGGAGGCCGCGCTGATGACCGGGCCGCAGGCGGTGTCGTCGACCTCGCCGAGCGCCTTGACCAGCGCGGCGCGCAGCGGCTCGTAGGCCGCGCCGACCGCGATGACCCGGCTGGTGGCGGTGCACTTCTGCCCCGCGTAGCCGGCGATCGCCGCGGCGACGTGGGCGGCGGCCTGGTCGAAGTCGGCGTCCGGCAGGACGAGCGCGGCGTTCAGCCCGCCGAGTTCGGCCTGCACGGGGATGCCGCGCTCGGTGGCGGTGCGCACGACCTGCCGGCCGACCCCGGTGGAGCCGGTGAAGGAGACCACGTCGGCCGCGGCGACCAGGGTGCCGCCCTCGGCGCCGCCGCCGGGCAGCACGGTGAGGACGCCCTCGGGCAGCCCGGCCCCGGCGATCAGCTCGGCCAGCCGCAGCGCGCAGCCGATCGCCTCCGAGGAGGGCTTGAGGACGACGCTGTTGCCGACGGCCAGCGCCGGGGCGGTCTTCCAGCAGGGGATCGCCAGCGGGAAGTTCCACGGCGTGATCAGCCCGGCGACCCCGTACGGGCGGCGGCGGGTGAGCAGCAGGCCGGGGCCGCCGGCGGTCTCGTGCACCTCGCCGGTGGCCGCGAACGGCGCCTGGGCGTAGTAGCGCCAGATCGCGACGGTGCGGGCGACCTCGCCGCGCGCCTCGGCGATCGGCTTGCCGACCTCGCGCACGACCAGCTCGGCCAGCTCCTCGGCGTGCGCCTCGATCGCCTCGGCGATCCGGGTGAGCGCGGCGGAGCGTGCGCCGGCGCCGGCGGCGAGCCAGCCGGGCTGCGCGGCCCGGGCGCGGGCGACGGCGGCCTCGACGGCTTCGGTGCCGGGGCGGGGCGCCTCGGCGACGAGGTCCGCGGGGTCGGCGGGGTTGTACGAACGGATCGTCACTTCGGTGAGCCCTTCGGGGGATTCGACGGGGTCGGGACGGGAACGGGGGGCGGGAGCAGGGGGGAGGGACGGACGCGACGGGGTCAGAGCAGGAAGCCGGCCGGGAACGGGTCGGCGGGGTCGAGGAAGTACTGGGCGGTGCCGGTGACCCAGGCCCGTCCGGTGACGGTCGGCACCACCGCGGGGCGCCCGGCCACCTCGGTCTCCTCGACCAGGCGGCCGATGAAGGTGGTCCCGATGAAGGAGTCGTTGCGGAAGTCCCGGTCGAGCGGCAGCTCGCCGCGCGCGTGCAGCTGGGCCATCCGGGCCGAGGTGCCGGTGCCGCAGGGCGAGCGGTCGAACCAGCCGGGGTGGATGGCCATCGCGTGCCGGGAGTGCTCGGCGGTGGAGCCGGGGGCGAGCAGCTGGACGTGGTGGCAGCTGTGGATGGACGGGTCCTGCGGGTGCACCGGGCGGTCCGGGCCGGCGTTGATGGCCTCCATCAGGGCCAGGCCGGCGTCCAGGATGTCCTGCTTGCGCTCCCGCTCGAACGGCAGGCCGAACTCGGCGAGCGGCAGGATCGCGTAGAAGTTGCCGCCGTAGGCGAGGTCGTAGGTCACCGTGCCGTGGCCGGGGACCTCGATCTTGCGCTCCAGCGCCTCGGAGTAGGACGGCACGTTGCGGATGGTGACCGCCTTGGCCGCGCCGTTCTCCACCGCGACGTCCGCGACCACCAGACCGGCCGGGGTGTCCAGCCGGACGGTGGTGACCGGCTCGACGACCGGCACCATGCCGGTCTCCACCAGCACGGTGGCCACGCCGATGGTGCCGTGGCCGCACATCGGCAGCAGGCCGGAGACCTCGATGTAGAGCACGCCCCAGTCGGCGTCCGGCCGGGTCGGCGGCTGCAGGATGGCGCCGCTCATCGCGGCGTGGCCGCGGGGCTCGTACATCAGCAGCGTCCGGAAGTCGTCCAGGTGCTGCTGGAAGTGCACCCGGCGCTCGGCCATGGTGGCGCCGGGGATGACGCCGAAGCCGCCGGTGACGACCCGGGTGGGCATGCCCTCGGTGTGCGAGTCGACGGCGTGGAAGACGTGACGGCTGCGCATCTGCTGACGCTCCGTGGGGTGGTGGGGTGAGGGTGGGGTGGACGGGTCCGTGCCCCGGTGGGCGGGTGTCCGGTGGGGCCGGCTGCCGCCGCAGCCGGCCGGTCCGGACACCGGAACCACGTCGTACGGGTCAGGCCAGGCCCTCGGCCAGCGCCTTCTCGGTGGCCGCGCGGACGGCCGCCTCGATCTCCGGGGTCAGCGGCAGGCGCGGGGCCCGGGTCGGACCGCCGGGGCGGCCGGCGATGTCCATGGAGAGCTTGATCGCCTGGACGAACTCGGTCTTGGAGTCCCAGCGCAGCAGCTGGTGCAGCGCCTTGTACAGCGGCAGCGCGGTGCCCAGGTCGTGGGCGACGGCGGCCTTGTACAGCGCGACGCTCGCCTCGGGCAGCGCGTTCGGGTAGCCGGCGATCCAGCCGACGGCGCCGGCCAGGGCCAGCTCCAGCAGCACGTCGTCGGCGCCGATCAGCAGGTCGAGGCCGGGGGCCAGCTCGGCGATCTCGTACGCGCGGCGGACGTCGCCGGTGAACTCCTTGACCGCCACGATCGAGCCCTCGCCGTGCAGCTCGGCGAGCAGCGACGGGACGAGGTCGACCTTGGTGTCGATCGGGTTGTTGTAGGCGACGATCGGCACGCCGGCCTTGGCGACCTCGGCGTAGTGGCCGCGGACGGCGTCCCGGTCGGCGCGGTAGGCGTTCGGCGGCAGCAGCAGGACGGAGCCGGCGCCGGCCTCGGCGGCCTGCTCGGCCCAGCGGCGGGACTCGGCGCTGCCGTAGGCGGCGACGCCGGGCATCACCCGGGAGCCGTCGCCGGCCGCCTCGACGGCGACCTCGACGACCTTGGCCCGCTCCTCGGGGGTGAGGGTCTGGTACTCGCCGAGCGAGCCGTTGGGGACGACGCCGTCGCAGCCCGACTCGATCAGCCAGCGGACGTGCTCGGCGTAGGCGTCGTAGTCGACGGAGAGGTCCGGGCGCAGCGGGAGCGTGGTGGCGACCATGATGCCGCGCCAGGGCCGGGTGGTGTCGTGCGGGGTCTGGGACACAGGTGACTCCTTGGTGAGGTGTGACATTTTATTAGGGAGCGCGCGGCGGAGACAAGAGTCCCCGCCGGACGATTTCGGACAGACCCGGCGGGCCGCGCCGGCGGGCCGGGCGGGCCCGGTCCTCGCGCGACCGGGCCCGCCCGGGGCTCTCAGTCCTCGCGGTCCTGCTCGGCCGCGAGCTGCCCGAGCGGAACGGGGCAGGAGAACGGCCTGCTGTCCGCGCGGGACTCCTCCGGGACGGCGCCGCCGCCCGCCAGGCAGGCCACCGCGGGACCGCACATCCGGCCCTGGCACCAGCCCATTCCGGCCCGGGTCAGCAGCTTGACGGTGCGCGCGTCGCCCGCGCCCAGCTCGTCCACCGCCTCGCGGATCCGCCCGGCCGGGACCTCCTCGCAGCGGCAGACGTCGGTGTCCTCCCGCAGCCACTCGGTCCAGCCCGGGCCGGGCCGGTGGGCGGCGGCCATCAGCTCGGCGAAGGCCCGCAGCCGGGAGCGCCGGCGCAGCAGCGCGGTGCGCACCGGCCGGCCGGCCACCGCGTGCGCGGCCAGCTCGCCCTCGGTGATCGCCAGGTCGGCGCCGCCGACCCCACAGGTCTCGCCGGCCGCCCAGAGCCCGCGGACGGTGGTCCGCAGGCGGGCGTCGACCGCGAGTGCGGCCGTCCCGTCGGGCGTGGTGCGGGTGGCCGCGCCCAACTCGGTGGCCAGCTCGATCTGCGGGACCAGGCCGTGACCGACGGCGAGCGCGTCGCACTCGATCCGCCGCCCACTTCCCGGTACCGGACGCCAGGCGGCGTCCAACCGGGCCACCGTGACGGCGGTGACCCGGTCCGTTCCGTGCGCCTCCACGACCGCGCTGCGCGGGCGCAGCCGCACCCCGTGGCGCAGCAGCGCGGAGCCGTGCCCGGCGCCCTCGACCAGCTTGGCCGGAACGGCGGCCAGCACGCCGGGGCGCCGGGCGTAGCCGAGGTACGCGGTGGCCTCCACCACCGCGGGGACCTCGGCGCCGGCGGTGACCAGGGAGGAGGCCGCCGCGAGCAGCAGCGGGCCGCTCCCGGCCACCACGATCCGCCGGCCGGGCAGCACCAGGCCGGCCTTGAGCATGGCCTGCGCGCCGCCGGCGGTGACCACCCCGGGCAGCGTCCAGCCGGGGAAGGGCAGCTGCCGCTCGTACGCGCCGGTGGCGAGCAGGACGGCGGCGGACCGGACGGTGGCCCGGTCGTCGGCGTCCGGGCCGGTGGTGGCGTGCAGTCGCCAGTCGCGCTCCCCGGCGCGCTCCAGCGCCCACACCTGGTGGCCGGCCAGCAGCTCGACGCGGCCGGCCGCGCGGTGGGCGGCGAGCCGGTCGGCGAGGCCGGTGTAGACGGACCAGCCGTGGTGCAGCCGGTCGGGGCGGGCGGCGCCGAGGCCGGGGGCGGGGTGGCGGTAGTACTGTCCGCCGGTGCTCCGGCCGGCGTCGACCAGGGCGCAGCGCAGCCCGAGGTCGGCGGCGGTCACGACGGCGGCGAGGCCGGCCGGGCCGGCACCGATCACCGCGAGGTCGTAGGGGCGCGGACCGCCGGGCAGGGGCTCAGACGTCGAGGTCGGCACGGCCGTGGCCCTCCTGGGTGGTGACGGTGGTGCCGGGCTCGGCCGGCACCAGGCAGGTGCGCTGGTTGGGCCGCCCGTCGACGGTGGCCAGGCAGTCGAAGCAGGCGCCGATGCCGCAGAACGCCCCGCGCGGCCTGCCGCCGACCCGGGTGGTGCGCCAGGCCAGCACGCCGTCGGCCCACAGGGCGGCGGCGACGGTCTGCCCGGGCAGCGCGGGCACGGGCCGGCCGTCGAAGTCGATGGTGTGCGCGGGCCCGGGTTCGGCCCGGACCAGCTCCGCGGGGGTGCGGCTACGGCGCATGGGTGGGGGTTCTCCGTTCAGCTCATGAGCCGATCGTGGGGTTGTCGGCCTCGGCCGGAGGGTCTCGGCCGTCGTCGTCGGCCGTCGTCCTCGGCGGGAGGCTCAGGCGTCGGCCCCGGCGTCGTCCTCGTCCTCGGCCGGGAAGCGGTCGGCCCGGAACGGCGCGAGGGCCAGGTCGGGCTCCTTGCCGGTGAGCTGCTGGGCGATCAGCAGCCCGGTGGCCGGGGCCAGGCCGATGCCCGCGCCCTCGTGGCCGCAGGCGTGGTACAGCCCGGGCACCCGGGGGTCGGCGCCGATCGCGGGCAGGTGGTCCGGCAGGTAGGGGCGGAAGCCCCGGTAGGCGCGCATCACGCTCATCCCGGCCAGCACCGGGAAGAGCGCGGCCGCCTGGGCGGCCAGCCGGTGCACCACCTCCACCGAGAGCGTCCGGTCGAAGCCGACCCGCTCGCGGCTGGCGCCGATCAGCACCGGCCCGCCGGGCGTGCCCTCGACCACGGCCGAGGTCTGCAGCGCGGCGGAGCCGCTGGCGACATCGGCCACGTAGTCGGCGGCGTACACCTTGTGCCGCACGATCCGCGGCAGCGGCTCGGTGACCAGCACGAACCCGCGCCGCGGCAGCACCGGGAGGTGGACGCCGGCCAGCGCGGCCAGCTCACCGCCCCAGGTGCCGGCGGCGTTGACCACGGCGGCCGCGTCCAGCCGTCGCCGCTCGGTCTCGACGCCGCGCACGGCGCCGTCGGCCCCGAGCCGCACGGCCCGCACGGCCTCGCCGGTGTGCAGCCGGGCCCCGGCCCGGCGGGCGGCGCGCAGCAGGTGGGCCGCGGCCAGCGCGGGCTGGACCTGGGAGTCCTGGGGGTAGTGGAAGCCGCCGGCCAGGCCGGGCGCGAGGTGCGGCTCCAGCTCGGCCAGCCGCTCGCCGGGGATCTCCTCGGCGACGACGCCGACCGTCCGCTGCCCGGCCGCGAAGGCGCGCAGCGCCTCCTGGCGGGCGGGGGTGCCGGCGACCACCAGGCCGCCCTTCGCCTCGTACTCGACGGCGGCGCCGAACTCGTCGGAGAGTTCGCGCCACAGGCCGGCCGAGTACAGGGCGAGGTCGAGCTCGGGGCCGGGCTCCTTGTCGGAGACCAGCAGGTTGCCCTCGCCGGCGCCGGTGGTGCCACCGGCGACCGGACCGCGGTCGACGACGTCGACGGCGAGGCCGGCCCGGGCGGCGTAGTACGCGCAGGCGGCGCCGACGACGCCGGCACCGACCACCACGACGTCGGGGAGTCTCTGGGAGTGGGACACATCAGTAATATGTCACATGCCATCGATACTGCCAAGACCGCCCGCCCGGAACGGACGAAAGGCACCGAAAAGCCCCGGCCCGCCGCTCGGAAGCGGCGGGCCGGGGCTCGCGGGTTCAGCTCGTCGGCCGGCTCAGGTGATGTCGTCCATCTGCTCGTGGCGGGCGGCCGGCACCTGACCGGAGGCGCTCGGCGTGCTCGACGCCTCGATCGCCTCGGCCTCGGCGACCGGCGCCACCGCGAGGTCGACGTGCGAGGCCTCCTCGTCGCTCAGCGCGAGGTCCGGGTTGCGCCGGGCCTTGCGCCGGTCGTTCAGCATCGCCACCCCGACCGCGATGAAGTACAGCGCCCAGATCGGCGCGGCCAGCGCCAGCATGCTCAGCGGGTCGGCGCTGGGCGTCGCGAAGGCGGCGAACACGGTGATGCCCATCACCATGCCGCGCCACCAGCGCAGCAGCCGCTTGCCGCTGACGATGCCGGTCATGTTCAGCATGATCAGCAGCAGCGGGAACTCGAAGGCCAGACCGAAGACCAGCACCAGCCGGGTGGCGATGTCGAAGTAGTCCGCGGGCGGCAGGATCGGTGTGGTGTCCTCCGGCGTGAACGAGAGCAGCACGTCGACGGTCAGCGGCAGCAGCGTGACGGCCAGCCCCACACCGGCCAGGAACAGCGGCGCGCCGCAGGCCATGAAGATGACCGTGTACTTGCGCTCGTGCTTGTGCAGGCCCGGCGCCACGAACGCCCACAGCTGGTACAGCCAGACCGGGACCGTGGCGACCACACCGGCCGTCAGGGCGACCTTGAGCATCCAGTTGAAACCCGCGGTCAGACCGATGGTCGAGACCTCCGCACAGCGGCCCGTGGGCGCCGCGAGGAACTCCGGTGTACACCGCTGGATCGGCTTGAGCAGCAGCGTCTCGATCTGCTTGTGGAAGATCAGCGCGATGATCGTGAACACCACGATCGCCAGGACCGACTTGACCACGCGGTTCCGCAGTTCCCGCAGGTGGTCGGCGAGGGCCATCCGTCCCTCGGGATCCTTGGGCGTCCTCGACGCCTTGGTGAGCTTGCTCAACCCCGGTCCTCAACTCGTGCGTCGAGGCCCGCCGGTCGACGGGCCTCCAGTGGTCGCGCGTGCCGCGCGCTCAGCGCGCCCCGCCGTCCGGAGCGGACTGCCCGGTGGGCTGCTCGGCCACCGGACGGGCGGTCGCGGACGCGCCCGGGGCGGACTGGATGGTCCTCGCCGCAGCGCCGTCGGCCGCCGCCGGGGCGGGCGGGGCCGGGGTGTCGGCGGCACCGTCGGTGCGCATCGCCTTCGTTTCGCTCTTGAGGATCCGTGCCGACTGGCCGAGCGAACGCGCCAGCTCCGGCAGCCGCTTGGCGCCGAAGAGGACAATGGCAATGACCGCGACCAGGAGGATCGCGGTGAACGAGACCCGCATGCTCGACCACCTTCAGTCTCGGCGGCACCGACCGGCCGCCCGCTGCGGGGATGGTAACCGCTGCGGATGACGCCCTGACGACGGCCGCCCGAACAGGACAGCGGCCCCCGTTCGCGCTCAGGAGCCAACTGAGAGCGTAACGCGCCCCTGCCCCCGAGCAGCAGTCCCCGGTACCCCCGTTCCGCGTTCCCGCAGGGTCCGCCCGGTCAGGAGCGGCCCACCGCCGAGGCCGCGAGGTCCCCGGCCGCCTCGGCCAGCGCCCGGGAGGCGGCGTCCACGCCCTTCGCCAGCGCCCGCACGTCCAGCCAGAGCCGGACCGCGAGGACGCCGAGCACCAGCAGGCCGGCGGTGGCGAGGAGGACGGCGGCGACGAGCATCCAGGACATGTCCCCCACCTTAGGCCCTCGGCGCCGGCCCCCCGCTCACCCCTCGGCGGGCACCAGCCGCATGGTCCGCACCCCGGCCCCGGTCAGCGCCGCGACGATCTTCTCCCCGGCGGGCTTGCGCACCGCCGCCCCGCACAGCGGGCACCCGAAGCTGTAGTGCGCCTGCGCCGCCGTGCGGCCGAACGTCAGGCGGAACGCCTCGACCGGCAGCTCCACCTTCTCCCGGCACTCCGAGCAGTACACCTTGAATCTGGTACCGGGCTCCACGGCTCAGACCAGCCCCTCCCCGTAGTGCGCCAGCGCCTCCAGCGCCGCCGCCCGCGCCTGCCCGGCCAGCTCCGGCGGGGAGACGATCCGCCCGTCGCGGCCCAGCCGCAGCGCCAGCGGGCGCAGCTGCGAGGGGTCGGCGCTGCGCAGGGTGATCCGCAGTCCGCCGTCGGGCAGTTCCTCGGCCCGGTCGTGGGTGTAGTACTCGGCGACCCAGCGCCCGCCGGAGGAGACCTCGACGACGACCTCGGGATCGTCGGCGGAGGGGTTGACCAGCCCGCCGGAGAGGTCGCGCGGCTCGCGCTTGGGCGGGTCGGCGGGGACGTCCAGGACCCTGATCTCGGCGACCCGGTCGAGCCGGAACATCCGGTGGTCCTCGGAGGTCCGGCACCAGGCCTCCAGATAGGTGTGCCCCTCGGTGAGCAGCCGGATCGGGTCGACCTCGCGCTCGGTCATGCCGCCGCGGCCGTGCGAGTAGTAGCGCAGCCAGAGCCGGCGCCCCTCGCTGAGGGCACGGTCGATGTCCGCGAAGACGTGGCTCTCGGCCTCGAAGGTGACGCCGACCCGGGCGCTGCCCTCGGCGCTCTCCCCCGCCGCGTTCTCGATCTTGGCGACGGCCCGGGTGAGCGCCTCGCGGTCGCCGGCCCGCAGGCCGGGCAGGCCGGCCACCGCGCGGGCGGCGACGAGCAGCGCGGTCGCCTCGTCGGCGGCCAGCCGCAGCGGCTGGGCGACGTCGTCGACGTTGTGCCACCAGATCCGCTCGCCGTCGGTGTCGATGTCGAGCAGGTCGCCGCCGCGGAAGCTGGTGCCGCACATCGGCAGGACGTTGAGGTCGCCGATCAGTTCGCGCTCGCTGATGCCGAAGGCGCGGGCCACCTCGGCCACCTCGGCGCCGGGGCGCTCGCGCAGATAGGTGACCAGCGAGAGCATCCGCCGGGTCTGGTCGATCGCGTTGCTCATGCCCGCACACCCTCCACCACACTGCCGGCCACCGCGCGCAGCCGGTCGATGACGTCGGCCCGCAGCTCCTCGGGGCCGACCACCAGCACGTCCGGCCCGAACTCGGCGAGGTCGGCGCCGAGCCCGTTGCCGTACGGGATCTCCAGCTCGTCCCAGCTGTCGTCGGCCCGCCGGGTGGTGACCGCCTTGGTGCGCAGCGGGAAGCCCGTGCCGCGGCGGACCCGGACCACGGCGGTCGCGGTGGCGCCCTCGCCGGCGAACTTGGCGACCGTGGCGCGGACGTCGACGTGCTCGGGCACGGTGCCCAGGAAGGCGCCGGAGCGGGCCCTGACCTTGCCGGTGATCCGGCTGAGCCGGAACACCCGGGCGTCCTCGCGGTCGCGGTCCCAGCCGGCCAGGTACCAGTGGCCGCGCCAGCACTCCAGGGCCCAGGGTTCGACACTGCGCTGCTCGGCGGCGGCGGCGCCGGCCTTGCGGTACTCGAAGGTGACCGGGCGGCGGTCGCGGGCGGCGGTGAGCAGCGGTTCGAAGGCGGCCTCGCGCGCCGGGATGCGCGGTTCGAGGGCGGGGCGGCGCTCGGTCTCGGTGAAGGGGATGCCGGCGGCGCGCAGCTTCTGGAGCGCGCCGCTGGCGGCGCCGCTCATCTTGGCCTGCTGCCAGACCCGGGCGGCGAGGGTGAGCGCGGCGGCCTCCTCGGCGTCGAGGGCGATCTCCGGCAGGCGGTTGCGGTCGGCGCGGGCGAGGTAGCCGAGTTCGCCGTCGAGGGCGTTCTCGTCGACGTCGATGACCAGTCCGAGTTCGCGCAGGTCGTCCTTGTCCCGCTCGAACATCCGGTTGAAGGCTTCCTCGCTGCTGTTCTGCCAGGCTTCGCGGTAGGCCTCGATGGACTCCCGCAGCTCCTTCTTGGAGAGCGGACGTCTGGTGTTCATCAGGCACAGGGCGAGATTCATCAGCCGCTCTGCCTTGGCGATCGCCATCGCTGACCCTTCCGGTGTGCCGCGCAGCGCGCGGGGTTGCGCCCGCCGGGGCGTCGTGGACCCGGCGGGACCGACCGTACCGGTAGCGGTACGCACTGCAAAAGCCGAGTCCGGGAACACGTGGGGCCGCACCCCGGGGTCGGGGTGCGGCCCTGGCGATCAGCGTCCTCAGACGGAGATCAGGTCGACCACGAAGATCAGGGTCGAGCCCGCCGGGATGAGCGGGCTCGGCGACTGGTTGCCGTAGGCCAGGTGCGGCGGGATGACCAGCTCGCGGCGGCCGCCGACCTTCATGCCGGCGACGCCCTGGTCCCAGCCCTTGATGACCCGGCCGCCGCCGAGCGGGAACTTGAAGGTGGAACCGCGGTTCCAGCTGGCGTCGAACTCCTCGCCGGTCGCGTAGGTCACGCCGACGTAGTGGACCTCGACGACCTGGCCGGGCTTGGCCTCCTCGCCGGTGCCGACGGTGATGTCGCGGATCTTCAGCTCGGCCGGCGGGTCGCCGACCGGGAAGTCGATCTCGGGCTTGCTCACTAGTGCCTCATCTCACGGTTGGTTCGTTCCATGACCAAGCGGCGGGCGCCCGCACCCGGTCCGTTCCCGGACCACGGTACGGG
>NZ_JBHYUU010000105.1:0-29241 GCF_042749955.1 Kitasatospora sp. NPDC059462
ACGGGCGCGGGGCGCCCCGGGGCGGGGGGGGGGGGGGGGGGCCGGGGGGGGGGGGGCGGGGCCCCCGGGGGGGGGGCGGCCGGGGGGGTGCGGGGGGGGGGCCCGGGCCCCCGGACGGGCCCCCGCCACCGGGCGCGTGCGCTACAGACCGGCGAAGCCGTCCTCCAGGACCGCGAAGGCGCGGTCGACCAGCTCGGCGATGTCCTCGGCGCCCTCGGACTCGGCCCACCGCAGCACCGCCTCGGTGGTGACCGCGGCGAGCGCGGTGGCGGCGACCCGCATCCCGAAGGTCGGCTCCGGGAGGCCGGAGCGCCGGGTCAGCACGGTGAGGTAGAGCTGCCGCGGGTCGTTGGCGTTGTCCAGCACCCGGGCGCGCAGCGCCGGGACCTCCCTGACCAGCCGCATCCGGACGAGCATCTCCTCGCGCTCGTGGTCCATCAGGTGCCGGATCAAGCCGATGACGGCCTCCCGGCAGGAGCGCAGAAACGGTTCGTCGGAGGGGCGGGCGAGCAGGGCCTCGATCATCGCCGGGTCGTACTCGTCGGTGAGGACGAGGTCCTCCTTGGTGGCGAAGTACCGGAAGAAGGTGGACGGGGAGACCTCGGCGGCGGCCGCGATCCGGTCCACCGTGGTGTTCTCGTAGCCCAGCTCGGCGATCAGCCGGTACGCCTCGCGGCGGATGGCCTGGCGGGTCTTCAGCTTCTTCCGCTCGCGCAGCGACAGCGGCGCCTCCAGCATCGCCTGGATCGGATTGCCCGGTCCCGTCGGAGGTGCCGCTGCCGGCTGCGTCGCGTTCATGTCTTCGATTATCCGCGATCGGCCACGGGCACCGCGGCGGCTCCGGCGGGCGGCCCGGCCGGTTCCACGGCGGGCATCCGCAGCGCGACCAGCACCGCCGACAGCACCGCGATCACCCCGGAGACCAGCAGCACCACCGTCATCCCGTGCACGTAGGCGCCGTGCGCGGAGGCGGCCAGCGCGGGGTCGCCGGCCGCGGCGGCGACCGCGTCGGCGGCGACCACCGACCGCCCGGCCTGCTCGGCCGCGCCCGCCGCCAGCCCGCCGGTGTCCAGCGCGTCCCGGTAGGCGCCGGCGAGCAGGCTGCCGAAGACGGCCACCCCGATCGCCCCGCCGACCTGGCGGAAGGTCTGCAGCAGTCCGGAGCCGACGCCGGCCCGGGCGGGCGGCAGCGTGAGCAGGGCGGTGGCCTGCGCGGTGATGAGGGACAGGCCCATGCCGGTCCCGAGCAGGGTGAGCCAGAGGGCGGCGAGGCCGTAGCCGTCGGAGACCTCCGTCCGGCTGCCGATCAGCAGGGCGCCGGCCAGCAGGGCCAGCCCCAGGACGATCACCGTCCGGGGGCTGCTGCGGGCGACCAGCTTGTCGCTGAGCCGGGCGGCCACCATCAGGCCGAGCATCATCGGCATCAGCCGCAGGCCGGTGCCGAAGGCGTCCGCGCCGAGGACGCTCTGGAAGTACAGCGGGAGCACGAAGAACGCGCCGAACAGGACCAGCGACACCAGCGTCGCGGCCACCGTCGACCAGCGGAAGGCGGCGTCGGCGAGCAGCGACAGGTCGAGCATCGGGGCGCTGCGGCGCCGGCTGCGCAGCACCAGCAGGGTGAGCGCGAGCAGCGCGCCGCCGACGGTGCCGAGCACCAGCGGGTCGGCCCAGCCGCGCTCGGGGCTCTCGATGATGCCGTAGGTGAGCGCGGCCAGCCCGCCGGCGCCGAGCAGGGTGGCGGGCACGTCGATCGGGGGAGCGGCGGGGTTGCGGGTCTCCGGCAGCAGGACGGCGCAGGCGGTGATGCCGATCGCCACCAGCGGCAGGTTGATCGCGAAGACCGCGCCCCACCAGTAGTGCTGGAGGACGAAGCCGCCGATCAGCGGGCCGAGCGGGGTGCCGACGGCCAGCGCCGCGGCCAGGATCGCGGTGGCGCGCCGCTGCTCGCCGGGCGGGAAGAGCCCGGGGATCACCGCCATGGACATCGGCATCACCAGCGCGCCGGCCAGGCCCATCGCGGCGCGGGCGGCGATCAGCGTGTCCGGGCTGTCGGCGAGCATGCCGACCGCGGAGGCGAGGCCGAACAGGGCCAGGCCCAGGGTGAGGGTGAAGCGGCGGCCGAAGCGGTCGCCGATCAGTCCGGCGGGGAGCATCACGGCGGCGAAGACCACCGTGTAGGAGTCGACGATCCACTGCTGCTGGCCGGTGGTGGCCCGGAGCTGCGAGGCCAGGGTGGGCAGGGCCACGTTCAGGACCGTCATGTCGAGGCTGATCACCAGGACGCTCAGCGCGACCGCGACGAGCGCGAGCCAGCGCCGTGGGTCCGGGCCGGGCGGGGCCGCCTGGCCGTCGGCGGGCGGAGTGGGCACGGGGGACCTCCGGAAACCTGGAAAGGAGTCGCTGTCAAATGACAGTAACTCCCAAAAGATGGCGGCCGTCAATGCGGGGCGGCCGCCGGAGGCTCGTCACGCTCCGTGATGTGTCCTGGAAGTGCGCGTTCCGCACGGGGAATTGACGCAACGTTGATCTGTCGTTCGCTGCTTTCGGGCGGTTGCGGGTGACTGACGGTAGATACGATGTGGCCGTCGGTCAGTGCGGGCCGATGCGTGCCGAGAGCGGAGAAGGGGTGGGGCGGCAGGGGCCGACCACGAGCCCGGCGCAGGAAGGGGAAGCCGAAATGGCCGTTCGGGAGTCGGGTGCTCAGATCTGGGGCGCCGCGGTGGTGGTGGGATCGGCGCTGGCCGTGGTCGCGGCCTATCTGATCCACGGCGCCGCGCTGGTGCTGGTGGTCGCCGGGATCGAGGTGCTGCTGCTGATGGTCTACGTGGGCCGGCGCTGGAGGCTGCTCCACCAGGCCCCGGATCCGCAGCGCCGGTCGGCGCCGCGTGCGCACCGGACGGCCGGCGGCACGGTGGACGCCGCGCACTGCGAGCGCTGCCGCCGGGCCCGGGAGGCCATCGACGCGCGCCAGGCCGGGCGGCCGGTCCGCGCCCCGTACGTGCACGAGCGCCACGACCGGCCGCGCGAGCGCCGGCGCGACGGGGCGCGCGAGCGGGCGCCGTACGAGCGGACGCCGCACGACCGGGCCCACGAGCGCCCGCTCCACGAGCGCCCGGTCCGGGAGTGGACGGCGGAACGGGCGGCCGTCCGGTCGCACGACCGGCCGACCGCCCGTCACGGGGCGCCGGGCTCAGCCGGCCGCGCTGTAGGCCACCAGTGAGACTCCGACGTACTGCGTGATGAAGGCCCCGAGGGTGAAGGCGTGGAACACCTCGTGGAAGCCGAACCAGCGCGGTGACGGGTCGGGCCGCTTGAGCCCGTACACGACGCCGCCGATGCTGTAGAGCACGCCGCCGACGATCATCAGCACCAGGACGGCGACACCGCCGGCGCGCAGGAAGTCCGGCAGGAAGAACGCCGCGGCCCAGCCCAGCGCGAGGTACACCGGCGTGTAGAGCCAGCGCGGCGCGCCGACCCAGAAGACCCGGAAGGCTATCCCGGCCAGCGCGCCGCCCCAGACCGCCCAGAGCAGCACCTGCCGGGCGGCGCCGTCCAGCAGCAGGATGGTGAACGGGGTGTAGGTCCCCGCGATGATCAGGAAGATGTTCGCGTGGTCCAGCCGGCGCAGCACCGCTTCGCCGCGCGGGCCCCAGTGGAAGCGGTGGTAGACCGCGCTGACCCCGAAGAGCAGCCAGGCGCTGACGGAGTAGATCGCGCAGGCGATCCTCGCGGGGCCCGGTTCGGCCAGGCAGATCAGGACGATCCCGGCGGCCACCGTGGCGGGGAACATTCCGGCGTGCAGCCAGCCGCGCCACTTCGGCTTGCTCTCCACACGCTCCGTGCTCTCCAGGAGCTCAGCAGTCATGAGCGGCATGCTACCCGCTACCTACGGCTCCGTAGGTTACTGAGTCGTAGGAAGTGGCGCTCATCACGACTTGGACGTTTTGGAGTATTGGATCGAGGGGGTGCAGGCCTTCGGGAGCGTCGGAAGAGCCTCCCTACTGACCAATAATCATCCGTACTGTAGTAAAAGATGCGTCAACTCTGCCGATCTGCCGCGTTGAGGACGGGGGTCCGGAGCTACGCTGCAAGCACCCTCAACCCCCGCTACGCCGTCTCCCCGCCGGGATGGCGTGAAACGGAGCGATCGTGTCGAACGAGAACTCGGCTGCTCTCAGCGCCGCGCCCACCCGCCACCAGCGTCTGCTGGCGTGGGTGGACGAGATCGCGGAGCTCACCCAGCCGGACCGCGTCGAGTGGTGCGACGGTTCCGAGGAGGAGTACCAGCGCCTCGCGGACCTGCTCGTCGCCCAGGGCACTTTCAAGAAGCTCAACGAGGAGAAGCGACCCAACTCCTACTACGCCGCCTCGGACCCCTCGGACGTGGCGCGCGTGGAGGACCGCACCTTCATCTGCTCCGAGCAGGAGAAGGACGCCGGCCCGACCAACCACTGGAAGGCTCCCGCCGAGATGCGCGAGATCTTCCAGGGCGAGCAGGGCCTGTTCCGCGGCGCCATGAAGGGCCGCACCATGTACGTCGTGCCGTTCTCGATGGGCCCGGTCGGCTCCCCCCTGGCCGCCTACGGCGTCGAGATCACCGACTCCGCCTACGTCGCCGTGTCGATGCGCGTGATGACCCGCATGGGCCGGGCCGTGCTCGACCAGCTCGGCGAGGACGGCGACTTCGTCAAGGCCGTGCACACCGTCGGCGCCCCGCTCGCCGAGGGCCAGGCGGACGTGCCGTGGCCGTGCAGCAGCACCAAGTACATCTCGCACTTCCCGGAGACCCGCGAGATCTGGTCCTTCGGCTCCGGCTACGGCGGCAACGCCCTGCTCGGCAAGAAGTGCTACGCGCTGCGCATCGCCTCGACCATGGCCCGCGACGAGGGCTGGCTGGCCGAGCACATGCTCATTCTGAAGCTCACCCCGCCGGCGGGCCCCGCGGGCGAGGCCGAGCCCAAGTACGTCGCCGCCGCCTTCCCGTCCGCCTGCGGCAAGACCAACCTGGCGATGCTCCAGCCCACCATCCCGGGCTGGAAGGTCGAGACGATCGGCGACGACATCGCCTGGATGCGCTTCGGCGCCGACGGCCGGCTGTACGCCATCAACCCCGAGGCGGGCTTCTTCGGCGTCGCCCCCGGCACCGGTGTCGACACCAACGCCAACGCGATCGACACCCTCTGGGGCAACACCGTCTTCACCAACGTCGCGCTGACCGACGACGGCGACGTCTGGTGGGAGGGCCTCACCGACGAGAAGCCCGCCCACCTGACCGACTGGCGCGGCGACGACTGGACGCCGGAGTCCGGCACCCCGGCCGCCCACCCGAACGCCCGCTTCGCCGTCCCGGCCGCGCAGTGCCCGACCATCGCCCCCGAGTGGGAGGACCCGGCGGGTGTGCCGATCTCGGCCATCCTGTTCGGCGGCCGCCGCGCCACCGCCGTCCCGCTGGTGACGGAGTCCTTCAACTGGCAGCACGGCGTCTTCCTCGGCGCCAACATCGCCTCCGAGAAGACCGCCGCCGCCGAGGGCACCGTCGGCGAGCTGCGCCGCGACCCGTTCGCGATGCTGCCGTTCTGCGGCTACAACATGGGCGACTACTTCGCCCACTGGCTGAAGGTCGGCGCCCTGGCGGACGCCGCCAAGCTGCCGAAGATCTACTACGTCAACTGGTTCCGCAAGAACGCCGACGGCAAGTTCGTCTGGCCGGGCTACGGCGAGAACAGCCGGGTGCTGAAGTGGGTCGTCGAGCGGCTGGAGGGCACCGGCGCGGGCGTCGAGACCCCGATCGGCGTGCTGCCGACCGTCGAGGGCTTCGACCTGGACGGCCTGGAGCTGTCGAAGGAGGACCTCGACCTGCTCTTCACCGTCGACGCCGACATCTGGCGTCAGGAGGCCGCGCTCGTCCCGGCCCACCTGGAGATGTTCGGTGAGCACACGCCCACCGCACTGTGGGACGAGTACCGGGACCTGGTCGCCCGCCTCGGCTGAGCCTGAGCCTCAGCAGGAGCGGTAGAGAGGCCGGCGCGCGGCACGAACCGCGCGCCGGCCGGCGACAGGACGGCCGGAGCCCCGGTGGACGATCTTTCCCCGACCAAGGAGATCGCCCGGACCGGGACTCCGGCCGTAGCTCTTTTCCGGCCCGCCCGGCCGAGGCTCGTCCGGGGCCCCCGGGCCGCCCGCCCTACGGCTGGGTGTAGCCGCCGAGGAAGACGCCGATCCGGGTGACCGCGTCGGTGATCTCCTCCGCGCGCGGCAGGGTGACCAGCCGGAAGTGGTCCGGCTCGGGCCAGTTGAAGCCGGTGCCCTGGACCAGCAGGATCCGTTCGGCCCGCAGCAGGTCGAGCACCATCCTGGCGTCGTCCTTGATCTTGAAGACCTTGGGGTCCAGCCGGGGGAAGGCGTACAGCGCGCCCTTCGGCTTCACGCAGCTGACCCCGGGGATCTCGTTGAGCAGCCGGTACGCGGCGTCCCGGGACTCCAGCAGCCGGCCGCCGGGCAGGACCAGGTCCTTGATCGACTGGCGTCCGCCGAGCGCCGCGGCCACCGCGTGCTGGGCCGGCATGTTGGCACACAGCCGCATCGAGGCGAGCACGTTCAGGCCCTCGACGTAGCTGCGGGCGTGGGTGCGCTCGCCGGAGAGCACCATCCAGCCGGAGCGGAAGCCCGCCACCCGGTAGGACTTGGACAGGCCGTTGAAGGTGACGCAGAAGAGGTCCGGCGCCAGGCTGGCGAGCGGGACGTGCTCGGCGTCGTCGTAGAGGATCTTGTCGTAGATCTCGTCCGCGTAGATCACCAGCCGGTGCCGGCGGGCGATCCCGGCCAGCCCCTCCAGCACCTCGCGCGGGTAGACGGCGCCGGTCGGGTTGTTGGGGTTGATCACCACCAGCGCCCTGGTCCGGTCGGTGACCTTGGACTCGATGTCCGCGAGGTCCGGGTACCACTCGGACTGCTCGTCGCAGCGGTAGTGCACGGCGGTGCCGCCGGCCAGCGAGACGGACGCCGTCCACAGCGGGTAGTCCGGGGCCGGGACGAGCACCTCGTCGCCGTCGTCCAGCAGCGCGGTCATCGCCAGCTGGATCAGTTCGGAGACGCCGTTGCCGAGGAAGACGTCCTCGACGGTCAGGCCGTCCAGGCCGCGCTCCTCGTAGTGCATCACCACGGCGCGGCGCGCGGAGAGCAGACCCTTGGAGTCGCCGTAACCGTGCGCGGTGGAGAGGTTGCGCAGGATGTCCTGGAGGATCTCCGGGGGCGCGTCGAAGCCGAACAGCGCGGGATTGCCGGTGTTGAGCTTCAGGATGCGGTGGCCCTGTTCCTCCAGCCGCATCGCCTCGTCGAGCACCGGACCGCGGATGTCGTAGCAGACATTGGCGAGCTTGCTGGACTGGATGACCTGCATGCCTGCCTACTTTAGGGGTACGAACGGGCACTTCGGCGCGTGTCGCCGCACCCGCGCGGGACCCCCGGAGCCCGCCGTTCCGCTCCGCCTTCGATCAGGAGGCGCAGCCCCCGGGCCGCCTTGTGGATCGGCGGCCGGGCGCCCGGAACGGCGCCGAAGACGAGGAGCCCCGGAGGGGTGCCGTCCGGAACGAGACGGACGGCACACTGGTGCGGGCGCCGCCGGCCGTCGGCGGCCGCGTCAGGGGACGGAGGGGGCGGACCGTGATCGCGAGCGCGCTGGGAGCGGTACTGGCCGGACTGCTGGTGGCACCGGCGCTGCGCGGACTGGTGGTGCGCTACGCCGTGCCGCAGGACGAACCGTGGTGCCTGGCCTGCCCGTCCTGCGGGCGTGAGCTGCGCGGACTGCCGCCCACCGGGCGGTGCCCGGGCTGCCGGACCGGGCTCGGCCCCGGCCCCTGGCGGGTGGAGGCGGTCACCGCGGCCGCGGCCGCCGCCGCGCTGGCCGCCGCGCACCCGGCGGACGCGCTGCTGCTGCTCTGGCTGGCCGGGCCCGGTGTGGTGCTCGGCTTCACCGACGCCCGGGTGCACCGGCTGCCCTACCCGCTCACCTGGACGCTGGCGGCGGGCCTCGCGGTGCTGCTGACGGGCGTGCAGCTGGCGCAGGACGCCCCGGGGGTGCTGCTGCGCTGCCTGCTGGTGGCGCTGGCCGCCGGGGTGCTGTTCGAGGTGCCGGTCCAGCTGGGGCTGGTGGGCGCGGGGGACACCGTGCTGGCGCTCGGCCTCGGCGCGCTGCTCGGCCGGTACGGCTGGTCCGCCGCCTTCGCGGGCCTGGCCGCCTTCGTGCTGCTGGCGGGGCTCTGGTCGGTCGGTGTGCTGCTGACCGCCCTGGTGCGCCGCCGTCCGGTGCGCGGCCGGGAGGTGCCGCTGGGGCCGTTCCTGCTGCTCGGCACCCTGCTGGCGGTGCTGGGCCACTCCTGAGCCCGCCGGGGCGGGAGGCGCCCTCCGCCCCGGAACGCGAACGGGCCCGCCGTACCGGTCAGGTACGACGGGCCCGCCGCCGACGCGCAGGCCCCACCCTCAAGGAGCGGCGCGCCGGGGGGAGTTACGGCATCTGGTGGACGAACGAGCCGACCGTGTTGGCGAAGGCGTTCCCGTTCACGGAGTCCCAGTTGGTGGACCAGGTCATCGCGCCCCGGATGGTCGGCCACTTGGCCGGCGGGACGAAGCTTCCGCAGTTCTTGCCGGTGGCCAGGCAGTCCAGCGCGTTGTTGACGACGCTCGGCGCGACGTAGCCGCCACCGGCCGCCTTGCTGGAGGCGGGGATGCCGATGCCGACCTGGTCGGGCCGCAGACCGCCCTGGATGTGGGTGCAGATCTGCGAGGTGATGAAGTCGATGGTGCCCTGGGTGTAGACCTTGCCGTCGCAGCCGTTCATGCCGCCCGAGTTGTAGAACTGGGTGTTGACGACGGTCAGGATGTCCTTGGTGTTCAGCGCCAGCTGGAAGTAGGCGCCGGCGGTGGAGTACATCCCGATGGTCTCCGGGGCCATCGTCAGGACGAAGCTGGAGCCGATCTTGGCCTGGAGGCTGTGCAGGGCGTTGGCCATGTGCGTCGCGTTGACGCCGTTCTCCAGGTCGATGTCGATGCCGTCGAAGCCGTAGTCCTTGATGACGGCGTAGGCGGTGTCGACGAAGGTCTGGGCCGCGGTGGCGTCGTTGACCGAGATGGCGCCGTTCTGGCCGCCGACCGAGATGATGACCTTCTTGCCGGCCGCCTGCTTGGCCTTCACGTCGGCACGGAACTGGGCGTCGGTGTAGCCGCCGAGGCCGGCCGAGAGCTCCGGGTCCAGCTTGAAGGTGATGGCACCGGCGCGGTTGGCGACGGCGTCGGCGAACGAGACCGCGATGATGTCGTACGCGGCCGGGACGTCGCTCAGCTTCTGGAGGTTGTTGCCCTTGTTGTCGAAGTTGTGCCAGTAGCCGGTGATGGCGTGCTTCGGCACCCCGGTGTTCGGGTTGCCGGTGGACGTCGCGGTCGGCGTCGGGGTGACCGTCTGGGTCGGGGTGGGGGTGACCGTCTGGGTGGGGGTCGGGGTGACGGTCTGGGTCGGCGTGACGGTCGGCGTCACCGTGGGGGTGACGGTCGGGGTGGGGGTGACCGTCGCGGTCGGGCTCGGGGTGACGGGCCCGCCCGGGCCGCTCAGCACGACGTCGTCGGCGAGGAAGGCGCTCTGGCCGTACCAGCCGTGCAGGTAGACGGTGATGCTCTTGGCGCTCGCACCGGTGGTGAAGGTGGTGGAGAGCTGGTTCCAGCTGTTCTGGTTGGACCAGACGCTCGGGTCGGTGCCGCCGGTGCCGCGGGCACCGAGGTAGGCGTACGGGCCCTGGACCCAGGCGCTCAGGGTGTAGCTGGTGTTGGGCAGCACGCTGATGGTCTGGGTGCACTCGGCGGTGTCCCCGGCGCTCGGCGTGGCCTGCAGCGCGCCCGAGCCGGAGTGGACCGGCGTGGAGACGGCGCTCGCCGCGCCGGCGCAGACCCAGCCGCTCAGCGAGCCGTCGAAGCCGCCGTTGGCGACCAGGTTCCCGGCGGCCGCGTTGGCGCCGCCGGCGAAGAGGGCGAGGCCGGTGCCGGCCAGGGCGAGAGCGGTGGCGCCCGCGGCGAGGGCCGGGACGGGGCCGCGGCGGCGCTTGTGCGACACGGGCCGGTTCAGCGTACGGGCCATGGAGGTGCGCTCCTGTGGGGGAGGAGCGGCCGCCGCGGTGGGGGGCGCGGCGGCCGCGTGTGGGGGAGGGCATTGCGTCCGAAGTACTGCCTTGACGAGGGCGGGTCCGGTGTTCTGTTCCGCCCTGGGAACAAAAGCTGGACTAGACCATTGGGGGTCGTCAAGCATTGAACCGTCGGCTTACGGATTCCTTAAGGAATCGGAGACCGTTCCGTATCCGGCCGCCGGGCGTTCCCCGGAGCGTCCCCGGAGCGCCGTTCCGGCGCGTTCAGGCCAACGCGGAC
The DNA here is from genome assembly GCF_042749955.1 of Kitasatospora sp. NPDC059462. Taxonomy (NCBI): domain Bacteria; kingdom Bacillati; phylum Actinomycetota; class Actinomycetes; order Kitasatosporales; family Streptomycetaceae; genus Kitasatospora; species Kitasatospora sp. NPDC059462. The sequence continues at coordinate 10,408 of NZ_JBHYUU010000105.1, forward strand.
GCGCCCGCCGGGACAGACTTCGTACAGGACCGTGACCCTCCCGCGACCTGCGGCTTTCCCTGCCGCCACAGCGCGGGAGTAGGCTGCGCCGGGGGTTCTGAAGCACCCGGTGAAGTGAGCACGGAGGGGCCGAAAACCATGGGTCTGCGCGATGTCGTCGAACGCACGCCGGGTCTGCGCGTCCTGCTGGACGGGATGTACGGCCTCTACGGGCGCCGGGTCGAGGTGCACCTCGCCCGCACCCCGCACCACATCGGCGTGATCCTCGACGGCAACCGCCGCTGGGCCCGCGCGACCGGCGGCTCCACCGCCTACGGCCACCAGCGCGGCGCCGACAAGATCAGCGAGTTCCTCGGCTGGTGCGACGAGACCCACGTCAAGGTCGTCACCCTGTGGATGCTCTCCACCGACAACCTCGACCGCCCGGCCGACGAGCTGGTCCCGCTGCTCGGGATCATCGAGGACGCCGTCACCAACCTCGCCGCCGCCCGCCGCTGGCGGATCAACCCGGTCGGCGCGCTGGACCTGCTGCCGCAGCACACCGCGGACGTCCTGAAGCGGGCGGCCGAGGAGACCGCGGGCATCGAGGGCATCACCGTCAACGTGGCCGTCGGCTACGGCGGCCGGCACGAGATCGCCGACGCCGTCCGTTCGCTGCTCCAGGAGCACGCCGGCCGGGGCACCTCGATCGAGGAACTGGCCGAGATCCTGGACGTCGAGCACATCGCCGAGCACCTCTACACCAAGGGCCAGCCCGACCCCGACCTGGTCATCCGCACCTCGGGCGAGCAGCGGCTCTCCGGCTTCCTGCTCTGGCAGAGCGCGCACAGCGAGTTCTACTTCTGCGAGGCGTACTGGCCGGCCTTCCGCAAGGTCGACTTCCTGCGGGCGCTGCGCGCCTTCGAGCAGCGCAACCGGCGGATGGGTCTCTGACGGGGGCCGGAACGTCCCGGGCGGGCGGGGCCGGCGCCCCGGGCGGGCGGGATTGACCACCGTAGGGGCTGGCCTACCCGGCTGCCGGGCGAGGCCAAACGTTCACCCGCAATGATCCGTCAGTTCTCCGACGGCGCGAATGCACCGCCCCCCGCCTGGGAATACTCCGATCAGACCGGCCCCGAGGCCACCGGGGCAGCGGGGGCCGGCTTGCCGCGGATGACGCAGGGTCATCCGCCCTGGAGGCCTAGTGGTCAGTTCCAAGAGCCGCCGGACACCAGACCGGCGCACGTACGTTCTCGACACCAGTGTGCTCCTGGCGGACCCGCTCGCCATGACCCGCTTCGAGGAGCACGAGGTCGTCCTCCCGGTGGTCGTGGTCACCGAGCTGGAGGCCAAGCGGCACCACCCGGAGCTGGGGTATTTCGCCCGCCAGGCGCTGCGACTGCTCGACGACTACCGGATCCGGTACGGCCGCCTCGACGAGCCCATCCCGGTCGGCGAGCTCGGCGGCACCATCCGGGTGGAGCTCAACCACTCCGACCCGTCGATACTGCCGGCCGGCTACCGGGCCGGTGGCGGCGAGGCCGACACCCGGATCCTGGCGGTGGCCCGCAACCTGCAGGCCGAGGGGTACGACGTCACCGTCGTCTCCAAGGACCTGCCGCTGCGGATCAAGGCGTCCTCGGTCGGCCTGCTCGCCGAGGAGTACCGGGCCGAGCTGGCGATCACCTCCGGCTGGACGGGCATGGCCGAGCTGCACGTCCCGGCCGACGACGTGGACGCGCTGTTCGCGGCCGGCCACGAGGCGGGGGTGGACGTCGACGGCACCGCCGAGCTGCCGGTGCACACCGGACTCGTGCTCACCTCCGAGCGGGGCAAGGCGCTCGGCCGGGTCACCGGCGACGGGCGGGTCCGGCTGGTGCGCGGGGAGCGCGAGGCGTTCGGCCTGCGCGGGCGCAGCGCCGAGCAGCGGGTGGCGCTGGACCTCCTGCTCGACCCGGAGGTCGGGATCGTCTCGCTGGGCGGCCGGGCCGGTACCGGCAAGTCCGCGCTGGCGCTGTGCGCCGGCCTGGAGGCGGTCCTGGAGCGGCAGCAGCACCGCAAGGTGATGGTCTTCCGGCCGCTGTACGCGGTCGGCGGCCAGGAGCTCGGCTACCTCCCGGGCACCGAGACGGAGAAGATGAGCCCCTGGTCCCAGGCGGTCTTCGACACCCTCTCGGCGGTCACCAGCCCGGACGTGATCGAGGAGGTCATCTCCCGGGGCATGCTGGAGGTCCTGCCGCTGACCCACATCCGTGGGCGTTCCCTGCACGACGCCTTCGTGATCGTGGACGAGGCGCAGTCCCTGGAGCGCAACGTCCTGCTGACGGTGCTGTCCCGGATCGGCCAGGGCTCGCGGGTGGTGCTCACCCACGACGTGGCGCAGCGGGACAACCTCCGGGTCGGCCGCTACGACGGCGTGGTGGCGGTGGTGGAGAAGCTGAAGGGGCATCCGCTCTTCGCGCACATCACGCTGACCCGCTCGGAGCGTTCGCCGATCGCGGCGCTGGTGACGGAGATGCTGGAGGACGTCAACCCGTGAGCCGCTGACATCCGGGGCTCATCCTGACCATCCGGACATTCGCGGACAAAAGCACCAATCCCCGGCACGGGGCCCGTTCCTGACGGAGCGGGCCCCGTCCTTTTCATCACATCGAGTGCTTTGCGTCCGGCGAACGCCGGTTCGGTGAATGTGAGATCCGCCACGCAACGGGGAATTGCGTCGACAGGTCCCCGTGCGGCATGGTGAGGGTTCTGTCAGGCCCCGCGTACGGCATGGCAGGGCTTCCGGAAGACCGGGAGTCCGGCCCGGACGGTCCACCAACTCCGGTCGGTGGACGCACAATTGAAAACCGAGAGCCGTACGCCGCCCGATCACAACGCCCGGTCGCCTCACCTCGGCCGGACGCCGGGTCAGTACCTCCCGTGACCAGCACCGTACGGAGGACAGCGCCAAGGGGCATGTTGCGCCCGTACGGTCACGCGTGGGCGATGCTGGAAGGAATCCATGTGACTCGGATCTCGGTCCGGGGAGTTGCTGTCGCCTCCGCCACCGCCGTCACCGCTGTCGGTGCCGTCGTCGGCATGGCCTCGGGCAGCGAGGGCAAGACGACGCAGACGGTCGACGTCGCCGGCGCGACCCTGCTTGCCGAAGTCCCCTCCGGCGCCCAGGCGCAGACCATCAGCGACAACATCGGTACGCAGGCAACCGCCCAGCAGGCCGCCGCCGACGCCGCCGCCAAGGCGGCCGCCGAGCAGAAGGCCGCCGAAGAGGCCGCCCGCCAGCAGGCCGCCGCCGAGGCCCAGGCCAAGGCCGACGCCGCTGCCAAGGAGGCCGCCGAGGCGGCCGCCAAGGCCGAGGCGGAGAAGGCCGCGAAGGCCGCCGAGGAGAAGCGCAAGGCCGACGAGGCCGCCGCGAACCGCTCCAAGGCACGCTCGGCGATGGCCGCCACCGACAGCACCGCGTCCGCCCCCGCGGTCTCGGTCAGCCCCGGTTCGGTGCAGGAGCTGGCCCAGCAGATCGTCGGCAACGACGCCCAGTTCCAGTGCTTCAGCCAGATCGTGAAGCGCGAGAGCGGCTGGAACTACACCGCCACCAACAAGAGCTCCGGCGCGTACGGCCTGGTCCAGGCGCTGCCCGGCTCCAAGATGGCCTCGGCCGGCGCCGACTGGCGCACCAACCCGGCCACCCAGATCAAGTGGGGCCTGAACTACATGAACAGCCGCTACGGCAGCCCCTGCGGCGCCTGGTCGTTCTGGCAGTCGCACCACTGGTACTAGGAACACCACCGCGGCCCCCGGTCACGCACTCGTCGTGACCGGGGGCCGCGGCGTTCGTCTCGACGCGCCGTCCGTGACGGCGCACTCCGCCCGGGGAGCGGGCCGCGCCGCCCGGGCCGCGCTGACCAGTGCGCCGGCGGGCGGTGCGGTCCTGGGTGCGGACGCGGGGACGGGGAGGGGTCCTGGTAGCTCCCCGCGCCGGCCGGTCCGCCGACAGGTGGCTCCGTGTTCCCGACCGACTCCTCCCCGCTGCCCGGCGCCTGAAACCACCGGGGACGTGCTGGTTTGCCCCGGAATCGGCCCCGAAGAACCCGCGCGGAACGTGCCCTCGGAGCGGACTCACCGCCTCCCGGCCGGGTAGCGTCTTCCTGACGGCCGTGGCGGGACCCACGGCGTGCCGCCGCACCGGGCGGCTCCGGCGGGGAGAAGTGGTAACGAGCATGGCGCGGGGCGGAAAGGCCTTCAAGGCCGTGGCCAAGGGCATGGCCGTGGTGGCGAGCGCGGCCGCCGTGATCGAACGGCGTCGGCGGGCCGCGATGGCGGCCGACTTCCACGAACCGCCGCTGTCCGGGCTGCCCCCGCTGCCGGCCGACCCGCTGCCGGGCCCGCGCTCCGGGGCCACCCCGCCGTCCGCGGTCCCCGCGCCGGCTCCCGCTTCCGTTCCCGTTACCGTTCCGGCGCCCGTCCCCGCTCCCGCCGCTCCCACCGTTGCACCCGCTGCACCCGCGCCGCCGTCACCCGCCGTCCCCGCCTCGCACGGGCACTTCGGCCGGCCCGCCACCCCCGCCGAGGCGGTGCCGTGGGGCCTGCGGGTCGCCGCCGAGTCCACCTGGCGGCTGCTGCTCCTCGGCGCCGCGCTGTACGTCGTCTTCTACATCGTCGACATGCTGCGGCTGGTCGCCTTCGCGGTGCTCGCCTCGCTGCTGATCTCCGCGCTGCTGGAGCCCACCGTCTCCTGGCTGCGCCGCCACGGCGTCCCGCGCTCGCTGGCGGCCGGCGGGGTGTTCATGAGCGGACTGGCCGGCATCGGGCTGGTCGGCTGGTTCGTGGTCTGGCAGGTGACGACCAACCTGGAGACCGTCACCAGCAAGGTCAAGGCCGGTGTCGACCAGCTGCGGGACTGGCTGATCACCGGGCCGCTGCACCTCACCGAGCAGCAGATCACCGACTTCGCCAACCAGATCACCAAGGCGATCAGCACCAACACCGAGCAGATCACCTCGGCGAGCATCACCGGCGCGCAGATCGCCGTCGAGGTGCTCACCGCCGTCCTGCTCGCCTTCTTCACCACCTTCTTCCTGCTCTACGACGGCGAGCGGATCTGGAACTGGGCGCTGCGCGGTCTGCCCCGGCACTCCCGCTACGCGATGGCCGGCGCCGGCCCGAAGGCCTGGGCCACGCTCACCGCCTACGTCCGCGGCACCGTCTGCGTGGCCTTCATCGACGCGGTCTGCATCGGCATCGGCATCCAGCTGCTCGGCGTGCCGATGGCCCTGCCGCTCGCCGTGATCATCTTCCTGGGCGCCTTCGTCCCGCTGGTCGGCGCGCTGGTCACCGGGACGGTCGCGGTGCTGATCGCGCTGGTCACCACGACGCCCTGGACGGCGCTGATGGTGCTGGTCGTGCTGATCGCCGTCCAGCAGATCGAGGGCCACGTGCTCCAGCCGCTGATCCTCGGCCGCGCCGTCCGCGTCCACCCCCTCGGCGTGGTCCTCGGCGTGGCCGCCGGCTCCATCATCGGCGGCATCGGCGGCGCCATCGTCGCCGTCCCCCTGATCGCCGTCACCAACACCGTGGTCACCCACCTCCGCCGCCGCAACGAGGCCGGCCAGGCCGTCTTCACCGCCCTCGAAGCCGCCCGCGAAGCCGCCACCCGCCCCCCGACCGCCTGACCCCCCGCCCCCCGACACACACGGACGGGCCCCTCGCCGGGACTCGGGGGGAGTCCGGGGGAGGGGCCCGTTCGGGGTGGTGCGGGTCAGGCGGTGGCGGTCGCGAGGGCGGCCTCGGAGTCGAGGACGCCGGCGACGGCCTGGAGGACGGCGGCGATCTTCATCGAGGCCTGGACGACCTCGCGGTCGACGCCGGCCTTGCGCAGGACGGCCTCGTGGGAGTCGAGGCACTGGCCGCAGCCGTTGATCGCGGAGACCGCGAAGCACCAGAGCTCGAAGTCGACCTTCTCGACGCCCGGGGTGCCGATGATGTTCATCCGCAGACCGGCCCGCATGCTGCTGTACTCCTTGTCGGAGAGCAGGTGCAGCGTCCGGTAGTAGACGTTGTTCATCCCCATGATCGCGGCCGCGCCCTTGGCGGCGTTGTGCGCCTCCGGGGAGAGGTTGGCCTTGGCCTCGGGCTCCAGCTCGCGCAGGACGGCGGGGCTGCGGGTGGCCATCGCGCAGGAGAGGACGGTGCCCCACAGCTGCTGGGCGGGGAGGTCCGAGTTGCCGATGACCGAGCCCAGGTTGAGCTTGAGGTCCTTGGCGTAGTCCGGGAGGGCGGACTTCAGGTCGTCGAGGGCCATGGGTCAGCCCGCCAGCAGGGCCTGGGCGTCGAGGGTGTCCTCGCCCTTGTTCCAGTTGCACGGGCACAGCTCGTCGGTCTGCAGGGCGTCCAGCACCCGCAGGACCTCCTTGGGGTTGCGGCCGACGGAGCCCGCGGTCACCATGGCGAACTGGATCTCGTTGTTCGGGTCGACGATGAAGACGGCGCGCTGGGCGGTGCCGTCCGCGTTCTCGACGCCGCAGGCACGCATCAGGTCGTGCTTGATGTCGGCCAGCATCGGGAACGGCAGGTCGTTGAGGTCCTTGTGGTCCTTGCGCCAGGCGTGGTGCACGAACTCCGAGTCGCCGGAGACGCCGAAGATCTTGGCGTCACGGTCGGCGAACTCCTCGTTCAGCTTGCCGAACGCGGCGATCTCGGTCGGACAGACGAAGGTGAAGTCCATCGGCCAGAAGAAGACGACCTTCCAGCCGTTCTGGTCCTCCGAGGTGTAGTCCTTGAACTCCAGCTTGTCAGCGGACGGGCCTTCCACGCCCTTGAGGTTGTAGGCCGGGAACTGGTCGCCGATCGTCAGCACGTTCGCTTCTCCTGAGAGGGGTGGGGAGTTTGTCCGGTTTGCGGAACGGGTTCCACCATTCCACATCGTGGACTGATCAGGGAAATAGCTACACTCGATGTGTCTGATCGGAGAGAGTTATCAACAGCCCCGTGCCCCCCGCCCGCCCCGCCCGTCGCAGGGGTCCCGCCCGCAAACCCGAGGCGACTGTGGCGAACGCCACCCCGCGCAGCCCCCGGACACCCACGGTCGCCCAGCTCAAGGCCTTCGTGGCGGTGGCCGAGCACCGGCACTTCCGGGAGGCCGCGGCGGCCACCGGGACGAGCCAGCCGGCGCTCTCCGGAGCGGTCGCGGCGCTGGAGGAGTCGCTGGGCGCGCAGCTCGTCGAGCGTACGACGCGCCGGGTGATGATCACCCCCCTGGGGGAGCGCGTACTGGAACACTCGCGCCGGGTGCTCTCCTCCCTGCAGGCGCTCACCGAGGAGGTGGAGGCCGCCCGCCGGCCGTTCACCGGACCGCTGCACCTGGGCGTCATCCCGACCGTCGCGCCGTACCTGCTGCCGACCGTGCTGCGGCTGGTCCGCGACCGCTACCCGGAGCTGGAGCTGCACGTCCACGAGGAGCGGACGCCCTCGCTGCTGGAGGGGCTGGCCGCCGGGCGGCTGGACGTGCTGCTGCTGGCGCTGCCGGCCGGCGGCGGCGCGCCGACCCGGGACATCCCGCTGTTCGACGAGGACTTCGTGCTGGTCGCCCCGCCCGACCACGAGCTGGCCGGCCGGGTCGACGTGCCGCGCGACGTGCTGCTCGACCTGGACGTGCTGCTGCTGGAGGAGGGCCACTGCCTGCGCGACCAGGCCCTCGACATCTGCCGCGAGGTCGGCGCCGACCCGGCCGGCTCCACCACCCGGGCGGCCGGCCTCTCCACCCTGGTGCAGCTGGTGGCCGGCGGTCTCGGGGTGACCCTGCTGCCGGCCACCGCGCTGGACGTGGAGGCGGGCCGCACCGACCGGCTGGCCGCCGTCCGCTTCGCCGCGCCCGCGCCGGGCCGCCGGATCGGCCTCGCCACCCGGCCGGGCTCGGCCCGCAGCGCCGAGTACGACCGCTTCGCCGTCACCCTGCGCGAGGTGCTGGCGGAGCTGCCGGTCCGGATCGTCGAGCCGCAGCCGCAGCCGCAGCCGCAGCCGCAGCCGCAGTCGTAGCCGCAGCCGTGGTTCCGGTCGCCGCCCCGGCCCCGGTCCCGGCCGTCAGCCCGCGGCGGGCGTGCCGAGACAGAGCCCGACCGTGGTGGCGACCAGCAGGTCGAGCGCCCGGCGGGACTCCTCCTCGGGATCCTCGCCGGCGGCCTTGAGCACCAGGTAGCGGTCGGTCAGCCCGTTGAAGCCGGCCAGGAAGTACACCGCGATCTCCTGCGCGGGCAGCGCCGGCGGGTGCCCGTGGGCGGCGGCGAGCCCGGTGAGGAGTTCGGCGGCGGTGGCCTCGATCTCGTGCTGGAGCGCCCGCATGATCTCCTGGAGGTCCGGGTCGCGCAGCGACATCGCGGAGAACTCGGTGATCAGCGCGCACTTCCCGCGCTCACCGACGGCGCTGTCCCACAGGGCGTAGACCATCGTGCGGATCTGCTCGCCGAACGGGCCGTCGTCCGGCGCGGACGCCCGCACCTGGCCGATGAAGTCGGCGGTCAGCTCCTCGACGACGGCCCGGTAGAGGTCCTTCTTGGTGCCGAAGGTGTAGTGCACCGTCGCCTGTGCCACGCCCAGCTCGGCCGCGATGGCGCGGGTGCTGCCGGCGGCCACGCCCTCGCGGGCCATCAGGTCGATGGCGGCCTGGATGAGTTGGGGGCGCCGTTCGGCCGCCGGGACATGAGCCATTGGGCCAGGGTATCGCCATGTTCACACAACTGGATCGAACGATTGCGTCACACGTTCCCGTCATTCGACTTTGTCACGTGAACAAGTTCCGCGTACGGTGGTGCGGACGACTGGACGACCAGCCGGAAACGACCCCACCGAAGGTGTACGCATGGCCACGTACCTGTACCGCCTGGGCCGCCTCTGCTTCCGCCGCAGGCGAACCGTGCTCGCCGTCTGGCTGGCCCTGCTGATCGCCCTCGGCGGCGCGGCGGCGGCCTTCGGCGGCGCGACCTCCGAGGAGTTCAAGGTCCCCGGCACCGAGGCCCAGGCCACCCTGGACCGGATCAAGGGCACCTTCCCCGAGCAGGGCCACGGCTCGGCCCAGGTGGTCTTCGCCGTCGACGCGCCCGGCGGCATCACCGACCCCGGAACCGCGCGGGCGGTCGGCGAGGCGGTCACCCGGATCGCCGCCGTCCCGGGCGTCGCGGGCGTCCCCGACCCGTACACCACCGGCGCGCTCTCCCCCGACGGCACGCTCGCGCTGGGCCTGGTCTCCTTCGACAGCGAGCTCGGCGACATCACCGACCAGCAGCGCGACGCCGTCCGGGCGGCGGCGGACCCGGCCCGCGCGGCCGGGGTCACGGTCGCCTTCGGCGGCGACGCCTACAACCAGATGGCCCAGGTGGACGGCGGCGAGGTGATCGGCCTGATCGTGGCCGGGGTGGTCCTGGTGGTCACCCTGGGCTCGCTGGCCGCGGCCGGGCTCCCGCTGGTCACCGCCCTGATCGGGGTCGGTGTCGCGATGGCCGCCGTGTTCACCGTGGCGGGCTCGTTCGAGATCATCTCCACCGCGCCGGTGCTGGCGCTGATGGTCGGACTGGCGGTCGGCATCGACTACGCCCTGTTCATCGTCTCCCGGCACCGCCGCCACCTGGCCGAGGGTCTGGAGCCCCAGGAGGCCGCCGCCCGCGCCAACGCGACCGCCGGCAGCGCGGTGGTCTTCGCCGGCCTCACCGTGGTCGCCGCCCTGGCCGGTCTCGCGGTCGCCGGCGTGCCGTTCCTGACCGTGATGGGCCTGGCCGCCTCCGGCGCCGTCGTCGTCGCGGTGCTCGTCGCGATCACCCTGCTGCCCGCCCTGCTCGGCTTCGCCGGCCGCGGCATCGACCGGCTGCCGGTCCGGCGGCGCGCGCCGCGGACCACGGGACGCACGACGCTCGGCGAGCGCTGGGCGGGCTTCGTGGTGCGCCGCCCGCTGGCCGTCCTGCTGGCCGGTCTCACCGCGCTGGTCGCGCTCGCCGTGCCCGCCGCGAGCCTCACCCTCGGCCTGCCCGGCGGCGGCTCGCAGGCGAAGGGCACCGACGCCCGCACCGCCTACGACCTGGTCGACCGCGGCTTCGGCCCCGGCTTCAACGCCCCGCTGGTCGTCGTGGTCGACGCCGCCGGGGCCTCCGAACCGGAGCAGGCGGTGCAGGGCGTGGCCGACCGGCTCGCCGCGCTGCCCGGCGTGCAGACCCTGCTCCCGCCGCAGCTCGACGCGCCGAGCCGGACCGCCCTGCTGCCGGTCATCCCGAAGACCGGCCCGGACCACGCCGACACCCGGCAGCTGGTCACCGACATCCGCGAGCAGCGCGAGGAGCTCCGGGCCGGGACCGGCGCGCGGATCGACGTCACCGGCACCACCGCCGCCAACATCGACGTCTCCGCCAAGCTCGCCGACGCGCTGCCGCCGTTCGTCGCGGTGATCGTGGGCATCGCCCTGGTGCTGCTGGCGCTGGCCTTCCGGTCGGTCCTGGTGCCGCTGAAGGCGGTGGCGGGCTTCCTGCTCTCCATCACGGCCTCGCTCGGCGCCGTCGTCGCGGTCTACCAGTGGGGCTGGCTGGACGGCCTGATCGACGTGCCGAAGGTCGGCCCGGTGGTCAGCTTCGTGCCGATCCTGCTGATCGGCGTGCTGTTCGGGCTGGCGATGGACTACGAGCTGTTCCTGGTCTCCGGCATGAAGGAGCACCACGTGCACGGCATGGCGGCGCGCGACGCCGTGGTGGCCGGGGTGCGGAACGGGGCCCGGGTGGTGACCGCGGCGGCGCTGATCATGATCGCGGTCTTCGGCTCGTTCGTCTTCGGCCACGACCCGATCGTCCAGCCGATCGGGTTCGCGCTCGCGGTGGGCGTGCTGGTGGACGCCTTCGTGGTGCGGATGGCCCTGGTGCCGGCCGCGATGGCGCTGTTCGGGCGGGCCGCCTGGTGGTTCCCGAAGAGCCTGGACAGGGTGGTGCCCCGGGTGGACATGGAGGGCGAGCAGCTGATGGCCCGGCTGGAGCCCGCCGGGAGCGGCGCCGACCCGGAGCCCGGGGCGCCCGAGGCGCCCAAGGTGCCCGAACAGGTCTGACGGCCCGGCGGGGGGCCGCCCCGGCACAGTGCGCCGGGGCGGCCCCGTCGCACGTCACGGCAGGCGCTGCTCGAACCAGACCACCTTGCCGGTGCCCAGCCGGGTCGCGCCCCAGCGCTCGGCGCACCGGGCCACGATCTGCAGGCCCCGCCCGCGCTCGTCCTCCGGCCCGGTCCGGCGCGGCCGGGGCAGCAGCGGGCTGTCGTCGCCGACCTCGCAGCGCAGCCGGGTGGTGCGGACCAGGCTCAGCGTCACCGGGCGGGTGGCGTGCTGGACGGCGTTGGTGACCAGCTCGCTGACCATCAGTTCGGTCGCCTCGGTCAGCTCCTCCAGACCCCAGCGGCGCAGCGTGTGCGCGGCCAGCCGGCGCGCCCGCCCCGGCGTCTCGTTGCGCGGCTGGAGGTACCAGTGGGCGACGTCCCCGGCCGGGATGCCGTCGAAGCAGGCGGCCAGCAGCGCGATGTCGTCGCCCCGGTCGCCGGGCGGCAGGATCCGCAGCGCCTCCTGGCAGAGGTGCTCGGGCGCGTGCCGCTGGGCGCCCGCGAGCCGGGCGCGGAGCAGTTCGAGGCCGTCGCTGAGCGGCCGGTTGCGGGTCTCCACCAGGCCGTCGGTGAACAGCAGCAGGGCGGAGCCGGGCGGGGCGGGCAGCTCGACGGAGGAGAAGTCGACCCCGCCGACGCCGATCGGGGCGCCCGCCTCCAGGTCGAGCAGCTCGGCGGTGCCGTCCGGCTGGACGAGCACCGGCGGCACGTGCCCGGCGTTGGCGAGCACCACCCGGTTGGCGATCGGGTCGTAGACGGCGTAGACGCAGGTCGCCAGGTGCTGCTCGCGGCCGAGCCGCTGGGCCTGCTCGTCCAGGTGGTAGAGCACCTCGTGCGGCGGCAGGTCGAGCGCGGCCAGGGTCTGGGCGCTGGTGCGCAGCTGGCCCATGATGGCGGCCGAGGTGAGCGAGTGGCCCATCACGTCGCCGACGATCAGCGCCACCCGGTTGCCGGGCAGCGGTACGGCGTCGTACCAGTCGCCGCCGACCTGGGCGCCGCGCTCGCCGGGCAGGTAGCGCTGGGCGAGCCGGACGCCGTGCGGCTGGGGCAGGCGCAGCGGCAGCATGCTGCGCTGGAGCTCGTTGGCTATCTCCCACTCGCGGGCGTACCGCAGCGCGGTGTCGACGGCCAGCCCGGCCTGGGTGGCGAGGTGGGCGGCGGTGGCGGTGTCGGTGGCGTCGAAGCCCGGCCGGCCGCTCTTGGCGCGCGGGCGCCGGATCAGCACCAGCAGCCCCAGCACGGTCTTGCGCCCGCGCAGCGGCAGGGCGAGCACCGAGGTCCCCGGGCTGAGCCGGGCCAGGCCGCGGGCGCCGTACAGCTCGCGCAGCAGCTCGGTGGTGCGGGCGCTGCCGCTGTTCCCGTCCGCGCCGAGCACGACCGGTTCGGCGGGGCGGCGGCTGAGCAGGGTGTGGGCGAGCGCGCCGCCGCGGGTGACCGGGGTGGCCGGGCCGGGGTCGGCGGTGGAGCGGGCGCCGTACCGGCTGCCGTAGCGGTCGCGGCGGTCGTCGCCGGCCGGGCGGCCGCGCCGGCCCAGCCGGGTGCCCTGGCTGTGGTGGATCCGCAGATGCTCGGGGAAGCCGGGTTCGCGCTCGACGTTGGGCAGCGGGTCGCGCAGGTGGACGACGGCGGCGTCGGCGAGGGCGGGGACGAGCACCCGGCCGACGTTGCGCAGGGTGGCGGCCAGGTCGAGGGCGCTGTTGATCCGCCGGGTCGCGGAGTCGAGGTAGGCGAGGCGCTCGGGGACGCGCTCCGGGGGTGACGACGGGCGGCGCGGGGTCGGCAGGGCAGGCGGCTCTCCGGCCTCGGGATTGAGCTGGTCGCGCACGGGTGCCTGTCCTGGGGATCGGTACGGTCTGTGGTCTGTCGGGGACTGCCGGGGTGTGCCTGGGTGCTGCCGGGGTGCCGCGGTCCGGCGTCGTCAGCCGGTCCGCCGGCAGCGGAGGAAGAGCTGCTCCTCCGGCGGCAGCGAGGTGCTGGCGGGCGCGTACGGACGGCCCTCCCGCTCCTCGACCGTGAACCCGGCCGCCAGCAGGACCCGTTCGAGATCCTCCCGCAGATATCCGCTGATCCGCAGCTCCCGGCCGAGGAACGGCAGGGGAACGTGATCGAGATCCGCCTCGACCATACCGAGCGCCAGCAGCCCGCCGGGCCGCAGCAGCTCGCGCAGCCGGCCGAGCACGGTGGGGATCTCGTCCTGGGGGAGCAGGATCAGCGAGAAGAAGGCGGTGACCGCGTCGAAGGTGCCCCGCCCGGCGGGGCCGAGCCGCGGCAGGTTCCAGGCGGAGCGGGCGCGCTCGGTGGCGAGGTCGTACATGTCCATGCGGTGCAGGAGGGGCGGGTGCGGGCCGGGGTGGCGGGCCTCCCGGGCCAGGGTCAGCATGACGTCCGAGAGGTCGACCCCGGTGACCCGCATCCCGGCGGCGGTCAGCTGGCGGACGGTCGGCTCGCCGTTGCCGCAGCCGACGTCCAGCACGGCGGCGCCCGGCTCCAGCGCGGCCAGCAGCCGGTGGCCGCAGGCCAGCTGTCCGTCCTTGGAGGGGAACGCCTCGGCGTAGCCGGTGCCGATGGTGTCGAAGGCGACCGCCTGAAGGGCGCGCTCGGCCCGGCGGCGCAGGACGTCGGACCCGTCGTCGCCACCCGCGTCCTCGTCGACGGGGAACGGATCCGATATCTGTCCGGTCGTCACGATTGAGAGGCACCTTTCGGCCGGGCCTCCGGTCGGCCGGACGAGGCGCGGGGCCGGGCCGCCGTCTCCTCCCGGCGTCCGTGCTTCCCCGCCGGCCCGCTGCCGGTGGCGGTACGTCACGCTCCCCGCGTCACAATGACTGCATTGCCATGCTGACTGCACGCTGACACTTTGCACAGACTCTTTGCACAGAGACACTCTGCACTGCGGGAGCGCCGCCGCGCTGCCTTTTCCGGATTGGTCCACCGGGGAAGTGCACTCGTGTGTGTACTGGCCTCCGAGAATATGCGTGATCACTGCGCCGTGGGGTCCGTTTCCGGCCAACTCGCGGCGGTTGGCCGACACCGCCCCCCTGCCCGGAAGCGCAGGGCGCGGCCCGGGGTGGTGCGATCGGGGCCGCACGCCGTACGGTCGGCGTCCGCACCCGTGCTGACCTGCGGATCCGTCGGTCCGCAGACTGACAATCGGGCGTTTATTGAACGTCAATCCGGTCGGTGCACAGTGGAGTCCAGCGCCGGGGAAGCGTTGACGGTGTTCCCGCAGCCGGGGGGCTGCGGGAGCACCGGACGCTCTCGGGGGAAGGCCTCCAGGGGGGAACACGGGGGAACGGAGGCCTACGGCGCGGGGGGAAAGAGGGGCTCGGTGTGCTGCTGGGAGATGAGGTCCGCCACGGGGGAGGCCTCCGGCACACCGAGCCGCGTGAAGATGGCGTGGGCTTCGCGCAGACACGCCAGGCCGCGTGCGGGCTGGGCGAGGCCGAGCAGAGCCTCGCCCAGTGCGGCGTTGGCCAGGCCCTGGCAGTAGGCGGAGTCCATCTCCAGCCCGATCGCCAGCGACTCCTCGGCGGCCTCGGCCGCCTCGGCCTGCTGGCCGGCGGCGAGCAGCGCGGAGGAGAGCCGGGCCAGGGTGTAGCCCTCGCGCAGCCGGTTCTGCTGGGACTGGTAGAGCCGGTGGGACTCGCGCAGGTGATCGGCGGCGGTCGCGGGATCGTCGGCGGAGGAGAGGACCACGCCGAGTTGGTACAGGGTGTCGGCCAGGCAGGGGCCGTTCTTCGAGGCGCGCGCGGTGGCGACCGCCTCGGTGACCGAGCTGACGGCCGTCTCGACCATGCCCAGGCCGAGCTGGGCCCGGGCCATGTTGCCGAGCAGCCGCGCCTCGCCGATCGGCGCGCCCACCACCCGGCTGATCGCGAGGGCCTGCTCGAAGAACGGCAGCGCCTCGGCCGGGCGGTTGGCGAGGCTGAGGACGATGCCGAGGTCGTTGGCCGCCATGGACTGCAGGACGGTCATGTCGTCCGCGTCCTGCAAACCGAGGCTCTTGCGCAGCGACTGCTCGGCGCCCTGGAAGTCGTTGGTGATCGACTGCAGCGTGCCGAAGGCGAAGTGGACCCGGGCGAGCGCCGCCGCGTCCCCGTACCGTCCGGCGTTGTGCTCCGCCGCCTCCAGCATCCGGCGCACGCGCGCCCCGTGGGTCGGGTCCTCCACCAGGCTGCCGAGGATGATCAGCAGGTCGACGGCGGGCCGCAGCAGCAGGCCCGGGCCCTGGACCGCGGCCTCGACCGAGCTGAGGAGCAGCGCGGTCTCGGTCCGCAGCCACTCCCGGGCGAACGCGTTGGTGATCAGCGCGATGCCGCCGGAGCCGGGCACGTTGAGCGGCTCGGGCAGCTGGTCGTCGGGTTCGATGGCCCGCGCCGCGTTGCGGACCGTGGCGAGCAGGAGGTCGAGCAGCCGGAGCACGGCGGACCGCTGCTCCGCCACGTCCCCGGAGCGCTCGTTCTGCCGCTGCGCGTAGAGCCGGAGGAGATCGTGGTACCGGTAGCGGCCGGGGGCGAAGGTCTCCAGCATGTTCGCCTCGACGAGCGCCTCGGCGAGGTCCTCGGCCTCGTCCTCGTCGACACCGAGCAGCGCGGACACCGCCGCCAGCGGCAGGTCCGGGGAGTCCACGACCGAGAGCAGGCGGAAGGCGCGGGCCTCGGCGGGGGAGAGCTGCCCGTAGCCGAGCCCGATGGTGGTCTCCACGGCGAGGTTGCCGAGCTGGAGCTCGTCCAGGCGCCGGCGCTGATCGGCTAAGCGGCGGGCGAGGTCCGAGACGCTCCAGCGGGGACGGCTGGCGAGCCGGGCCGCGGCGATCCGGACGGCGAGCGGCAGGAATCCGCAGGCGGTCACCACCGCCATGGCCGCCTCCGGTTCGGCGGCGACGCGCTGCTCGCCGACGATCGCGGAGAACAGCGCGAGCGCCTCCTCCGGCGTCAGCTCCTCGACGTCCACCAGGTGCGCGCCGGGGATGCCGGCCAGCCGGGAGCGGCTGGTGGCGAGCACCGCACAGCTGGACACCCCGGGGATCAGCGGCCGGATCTGCTCGGCGTCCTGGGCGTTGTCGAGCAGGATCAGCATCCGCCGGCTGGCGAGCAGCGAGCGGTAGAGGGCGGCGCGCTGCTCCAGCGAGTCCGGGTTCTCGGTGACGCCGAGGGCGTGCAGGAAGTCACCGAGCACCACGGCCGGGTCGGCGGGCGAGGCGCCCGCGCCGCGGAGGTCGACGTACAGCTGCCCGTCCGGGAACTCGGTGCGCACCCGGTGGGCGACGTGCACGGCGAGCGTGGTCTTGCCGACGCCGCCGATGCCGGCCAGCGAGGTGACCACCACTGCCTGGCCGGTGGCGTTCATCAGGACCGCCGAGAGATCGGACACCATCTCGGTGCGGCCACTGAAGTCCGAGACGTCGGCCGGGAGTTGGGCCGGAGGTGGCGGGGCGGCCGGCCCCTCCTCACGGGTGGCGGCGGCCGCCGGGACGGGGGCGGCCGGCAGGGTCAGCGCCGGGTCCGCGGCCAGGATCCGGGCATGCATGGTGGACAGCCCGGCGCCCGGTTCGACGCCCAGTTCGTCGATCAGCAGCTTGCGGGTGTCGGTGTAGACGCCGAGCGCCTCGGCCTGCCGGCCGCAGCGGTACAGCGCGAGCATCAGCAGTTCGCGCAGCCGCTCGCGCAGGGGGTGCTCGGCGGTGAGCGAGTTCAGCTCGCCGACCACCTCGGCGTGCAGGCCGATGTCGAGGGCGAGCGCGCACCGGTCCTCGGCGACGGACACCTGCCGCTCGGCCAGCCGCAGCCGCTGGGCGTCCGCGTACGGACCGGGGACGCCGGTGAGCGGACGGCCGGCGAACAGGCCGAGCGAACGGACCAGCAGCCGGTGGGCGTTGTCGAGGTCCCCGGCGCCGCGGGCGGTCGCGGCCTCGGCGGCGAGGTGCTCGAACACGGTCATGTCGAGGGCCTCGCCCGGGATGTGCAGGGCGTAGCCGTCGGCGACGGAGACGAGGAACTCGGCGGGCCGGCGCACCTCGCGCCGGGGCTCGATGACCGTGCGCAGCCGGGAGACGTAGGTGCGCAGCGCCGCGACGGCCTGGGCGGGCGGGCGGTCGCCCCAGAGGCCGTCGACGAGGTCCTGGGTGGTGACGGGGCGTCCGGCGTGCAGCAGAAGCATCGTCAGAACGGCCTGCTGCTGCGGGGAACCGAGGGCGAGCTGCCTGCCGTCGAGCCAGGCCTGGACCGGACCGAGTACCTGGAAGCGCAGCGCCGGTGCAGGCGGCGTCTCCCGAAACTCCATGTAGTCCCCCGATGGCCTGGTGTTGATGTCCCGGTAGGGCGCTCGGCGGTTCCGCCGTTGTGGTGGCCTCAGCTTAGGCGGGGGGCCGACTCTGCCGGACGGCACGGTCAGCCGCACGATGTTTATCGGTCATTTAATCAACCCTACGATACTGACTCCGCGCCCGCGCCGACCCGGTGGGGCGGAAGACATGTGATGACCGAAAGGCGGCCCCAGCATGGCCAACGAGCAGAGCGAGACCCCCGTGGCGGCCGCGCCGGCCGAGCAGGCCGCGGCCGAGGCGGGCCAGGCGGTCGAGGGCGCGGTCGCCGCGACCTCGGAGCAGGCCGAGTACGCCGAGCCCACCGCGGACCGCAAGGCCGACCTGGAGGACGACCTCTTCGGTGACGAGGGCCAGTACGTCGTGGAGCCGGCCGGCGACGGGGCGACCACCGAGCGCGAGCCGCAGGGCGTCATCTCCAGCCACCCGTAGGACCGTCCCGTCAGCGGTTCCAGGGGGGAACGCTTGAACACGCTTCGTCGCCTCGCGGTCGTCGCCGTCTCGACGATCGTGGTGACCACCGGCTACCTCGTGACCGCCACCGGCGCTTCGGCCGGAGTCATCAGCGGTCACCCCTAAAGCTTGTTCCAGAAGGTCTGGTGCGGGGCATTTCTCCGGTATGGGTGGGGTGCTTCGGGCCGAGCCGGTCTGGGTGGAGACGTTCACGGGGCTGCGGATGCGGCAGTTCGAGGGTCTGGTGCGGGTGGTGCGGGAGCGGGGCGGCAATGGGCCGGGCGGCGGCAGGCCGTGGTGCCTGCCGCTGCCCGACCGGATCCTGCTGGTCGCCGTGTACTACCGCACCAACCTCACGATGCGGCAGCTCGCGCCGCTGTTCGGGGTCTCGACCGCGACGGTGTGCCGCATCGTCCAGCGCCTGGGGCCGCTCCTGGCTCTCGAAGCCGCTCCACGCCCGGTGCCGGGCGTGGAGCGGTTGTGGATCGTGGACGGGACCCTGATCCCGGTCCGCGACCGGACGGTGGGGGCGTCGAGCCGCAACTACCGGTTCTCCGCGAACGTGCAGGTCGTCATCGACGCCGACACCCGCCTCGTGGTCGCCACCGCCCGCCCCGTGCCGGGCAACAAGGCCGACGCCCACGCCTGGCGTGAATCCGGCCTCCCCTCCACCTGCGCGGGCACCACCGTCCTCGCCGACGGCGCCTACCTCAACACCGGACTGGTCGTCCCCCACCGCCGACGAGCCGGCCGCCCCCTGCTGCGGGCCCAGGAGGAGGACAACGCCGAACACCGCCGGGTGCGCGCCCGGGTCGAGCACACCTTCGCCCGCATGAAGAACTACAAGATCCTCCGCGACTGCCGACAGAAGGGCGACGGCCTGCACCACGCGGTGCAGGCCGGCGGCCCCCCACCAAACCAACCCCCCCCGGGGGGTGATAAAAAAAAAAACACCCCCCGACAAACCAAGA